>CAJOPE010000124.1 GCA_905236815.1 uncultured Prevotella sp.
AAAGCTAACTCAATGGTTTAGCTGGTCTAAACCGACGGTTTACGACCTCTAAACCGTGCATTTACGTTGGCTATTTCAATAGTATTCATTCATCACCAGTTTTCATACAACTGAGTTATATTCGACGAACTCACGATAAATAGTATGCGTCCTATGAATTATCCAGCACTAAAATTGCAAATATCTAGCAAGAAGACTACATCGCATTTATTCAAAATGCCTTAAAATATTCAATAGCAAATAATTGCTTTCAGCCAAACCAACTATCAATCAATAAGTTAAACATCAAAAGTTGAAAAAAATATTTTTTATTATTTTTTTTGTCCAATCAAGAAGAAAGCAATATCTTTGCATTCAGAACTAAGTAACGATACATAAAAATGATGGAAAACGAAGTTTTAAAAGCAATTAAAGAGAGAAGAAGTATTCGTAGATTCAAGCCAGAACAGATTACTGATGAAGAGCTGAAAACAGTTCTCGAGGCAGGTACCTGGGCGCCTACCGGTAAAAGCACTCAAGCACCTTTTATTGTAGCTGTACAGAACAAGGAACAAAGGGATATGCTCGCAGAACTGAATGGCGAAATCATGGGAGTTACCTCCGACCCTTACTATGGAGCTCCTACCCTCGTACTTGTCTTTGCCCCTGCCGACAATTCCAACAATATCAAGGATGGTAGCTTGATACTAGGCAATATGATGCTTGCTGCCCACTCTATCGGTTTAGCTTCCTGCTGGATCAACCGTGTGGATAAGATGGCTGAACGCGAGAACATTCAGGCACTGATGAAGGAATGGGGACTCCCAGAAGGTCTGATGGGTGTAGGTTCGCTTGCTCTCGGCTACGCTTCAGCACATCCTCACACAGTAAAGCCACGCAAGGAGGATTACTTCAGAATTATTAAATAAGAAATGGACGGTCAGCTATTGCTCGACAACCTTGCTAGCAATAATATACCATAATCACCGCCCACCTGAAGAAATAAAAAAGCAGGCTAAGTTCCAACCAAGGAACCGCCTGCTTTTTATATAAGGAATAATTCGATTACAATTTAACTTTTGCAAGTACCTTATCTGTAGCTCCTGAAAGACTTGCCACAAAAGTTCCTGCTGCATCACCAGCCGACTTCAGAGCCTCAGCATCAGAGGAGAATTTATCCATCAACTTTCCGAAATCGGATGCATTATTGATTTCAAAACCACCTTTTGCCTTGAGCAAGCCTTGTGCCTCCTGGAATTTCTTGTTGTTAGGACCAAAGATTACTGGCATATTCCATACAGCCGCCTCTAGCGTGTTGTGGATACCTACACCAAAGCCACCACCGACATAGCTTACCGTTCCATAGTTATAAATGCTACTCAACAAGCCGAAGCAATCGATGATAAGCACTTCAGCATCCTTCACACTATCGGAATTCGCCTGGGTATATCTCACCACCTTGCGACCTTCAAGCAACTTCAAAATCTGCTTGAGATGATCCTCACCAATAACATGAGGGGCGATGATCAACTTCCAGTCCTTATGCTGATTGAAATACTTGATGAAGATTTCCTCATCAGGCTGCCAGGAAGAACCAGCAACAAACACATTCTTGGTAGTTCCGACAAAGTTCTCGACTATAGGCAACTGCTTAGCCGCCTCCTTTATCTGGAGAACACGGTCGAAACGAGTATCGCCAACCACCTCGGCATTATCAAGTCCGATGCTGTGAAGCAACTGCTTGCTCTCCTCATTCTGCACAAAGAAATAGGCGAGATTATTGAGTACCTTCGCATAGCCGCCTCCATACCATTTAAAGAATGCTTGCTCCTTACGGAAGATACTGCTTACACTATAGACAGGAATATTGTTTTTCTTCAGCGTGGAAAGATAATTGTTCCAAAACTCATACTTTATAAAGAAGGCCATTTCAGGATGAATAGCCTCGATAAAGCGATGAGCATTATATGGGGTATCAAGCGGCAGATAGCAAATGATATCGGCACCCTCATAATTCTTTCGAACCTCGTAGCCCGAAGGAGAGAAGAAAGTAAGAACTATCTTATATTCAGGATGTTCCTTCTTGATTTTCTCCATCAAAGGACGGCCCTGCTCGAACTCGCCGAGCGAAGCAGCATGAAACCAGAGGTATCTCGCCCCTGGTTCCAGTTTATCTCTTAGAATATGAAAGGTATCACGCTCGCCATCCCACATCATCTTCACCTTCTTGCTGAAAACTGTGGCAACGCCAACGCCTACCCAATATAAATAACTAAATGCGTTGTATAGCATTATCTTTTATTTTAACACTTCAATTGCTTTCTTCAAGCGCTTAATTGTTTCTTCCTTACCAAGGAATGCAGAGATATCGAACATGCCTGGACCCTTACCGATGCCTACAAGAGCAAGACGGAAAGCGTTCATAACATCGCCCAACTTATATCCCTTGTCCTCAACCCATTTGAAGACGATAGGCTCCTGACCCTCGATAGAGAAGTCCTCAATGCCCTCAAGCACCTCGGCAAGTTCAGTCATCTGCTGAGCACTATACTCCTTCCAGCGCTTCTTGGCTGTCTTCTCATCATACTCAGAAGGAGCAATGAAGAAGAAAGAGCACAATGGCCACAATTCCTTTACAAAGTTCACACGGTCCTTCATCAGATGAACCACTGTGGTAACCTGTTCCATTGTAGCATCCACACCATTGTTAGCAACGATAGGTGCAAACAACTTAGCAATCTCATCGTCGCTCTTGTGGAGGATATACTCATGGTTGAACCACATACCCTTCTGGAAGTCGAACTTAGCACCAGCCTTGGAGCACTTGCTGATATCGAAAGCCTCAACCAACTCATCAAGAGTGAAGAGCTCCTGCTCTGTACCAGGATTCCATCCAAGCATAGCGAGGAAGTTGACTACAGCCTCTGGGAAATAGCCGCTCTCACGATAGCCTGAAGAAACTTCGCCAGACTTAGGGTCGTGCCACTCCAATGGGAATACAGGGAAGCCCAGACGATCACCATCACGCTTACTCAACTTACCCTTACCCTCTGGCTTGAGCAACAATGGAAGGTGTGCAAAGCGAGGCATTGTATCCTCCCAGCCAAAAGCCTTATAGAGAAGCACATGCAATGGAGCACTTGGCAACCACTCCTCACCACGAATTACATGAGAGATTTCCATCAAGTGGTCGTCAACAATGTTGGCGAGGTGATAAGTAGGGAGTTCATCCGCACTCTTATAGAGCACCTTGTCATCAAGAATATCACTCTTGATACAAACATCACCACGAATCATATCATTTACGTGAATCTCCTCACCTGGTTCAATCTTGAAGCGAACAGTATATTGTGCACCTTCCTCGATGAGCTGCTTTACTTCCTCCTCCGACATAGTGAGAGAGTTGCGCATCTGCATACGGGTAGAAGCATCATACTGGAAGTTCTGAATCTCAGCACGCTTCTTCTCCAACTCCTCTGGAGTATCGAAAGCATAATAAGCTTTATTGTTATCGAGTAGGATCTTTACATATTCCTTATAAATCTCGCGACGCTCACTCTGACGATAAGGACCATGCTCACCACCAAAGCTAACACCCTCGTCGAACTTAATGCCGAGCCACTTGAAAGATTCGAGGATATACTCCTCGGCTCCTGGCACAAAACGATGAGAATCAGTATCTTCAATACGGAACACGAGATCGCCGCCATGCTGACGTGCGAAAAGGTAATTATATAACGCTGTACGCACACCACCAATATGGAGGGCGCCTGTAGGACTTGGTGCGAAACGCACTCTTACTTTTCTTTCTGCCATCCTAAATAATATAGCTAATTTTTATTTTTCTGCAAAATTAATATTTTTTTTGCAGTTATAGAGTATTTTTTTAGTATTTTCGCAAAGTAATAAGAATAAAAGAACATTAAATGAGCTTTTTTAATCAGAATACTGATCATTACTGGAGAAATTTTGCCACAAGATCCTTATTGGTCTTTGTGACGGTTATTGTCATTGTATGGTTCCTGCCTCGCAATGAAGGACTCCAGTTCAGTTATGATATTGGCAAGCCTTGGATGTATGGGTCTTTCATCGCTAAGTTCGATTTTCCAATCTACAAGACAGATGAAGCCATCAAGAAGGAAAAAGATTCAATCATTCATGCTTTCCAACCTTACTATCATTTCGACAACAATGTTGAGAGAAGTGAGATTGAGAAATTCTGTGAGGAATACAAAAATGGAATTCCAGGTCTGCCGGATGGCTATGTAAATCTGATCGCGACAAAACTCCATGAAGTGTATGAAACGGGTATCATGAATACGCCGGAATTCAATGAACTTTTCAAGGATTCCACCAGCAGTATCCGAATCATCCAGGGAAACAATGCGATACAAACACCTGTCGGAAGATACTATTCTACTATCGCTGCCTACGAAAGATTATTTCTCGACAAAGATCTTGCCAGCAAGCGAAGTATCATCCAGAAATGTAATTTGAATGAATACATTTCTGCCAATATGGTATATGACAAGGAAAAGAGTGATGCCGAGCTCAATGATATTCTCAGCACCATTCCTATTGCCAGTGGAATGGTGATGAGTGGACAGAAAATCATCGACCGAGGTGATATTATTGATGCCAATGATTATCTGGTGCTGAACTCCTTTGAAAAAGAGATGAAACGAAGAAGTGCTACCGAAACGGAAATCACAACCACCGTTTTCGGTCAGACACTTTTTGTACTGATACTCGTCATCATTTTTACTGTATACCTAGCTTTATTCCGACAGGACTATTTCAACAAGGCAAGAAGTATTCTGATGCTATATGTGCTCATCGCGATATTTCCAATCATCGTCTCACTGATGATTGAGCATAAATTCTTTAGCATCTACATCATTCCGTTCGCTATGGTGCCTATCTTTATTAGAGTGTTTATGGACTCCCGAACTGCTTTCATCGGAACTGTAACGATGATACTGATAAGCGCAATGGCCGTGAAATACCAATACGAATTTATTATCGTACAGCTGATAGCCGGCTTGGTAGCTATCTATTCATTGCGTGAAATGTCTAGAAGAGCTCAGGTGTTCAAGACTGCTATCTTCGTAACAATAGCAAGTAGTCTGGTATATTTCTCACTACAACTCACCCAGACCAACTCTATCAACAAGTTGGATCAGCAGATATACATTTATTTTGCCATCAATGGCATCTTCCTGCTGCTCTCCTACCCGCTGATGTATTTGATAGAGAAAGCCTTTGGATTTGTATCGGATGTAACCCTCTTCGAACTTTCAAACACGAACAAGGGTGTACTTAGAAATCTTAGCGAGATTGCCCCAGGAACCTTCCAGCATTCCATTACAGTAGGTAACCTTGCCGCAGAAATTGCCAACAAAATTGGTGCAAACTCTTTGCTTGTTCGTACAGGTGCCCTCTATCACGATATAGGCAAAATGACCAATCCTGTATTCTTTACAGAGAACCAAGCGGGTGTGAATCCTCACGACCGACTTTCTCATAAGGAGAGCGCTCAGATTATCATCAGCCATGTGACAGAAGGTTTGAAACTCGCCGAGAAATTCGATTTGCCTTCAATGATCAGTAACTTCATTGCTACCCATCATGGTACTGGTCTTGCTAAATACTTCTATGTTCAATATAAGAATGAGCATCCCGAAGAAGAAGTAGACAAAGCGCCATTCCAATATCCAGGTCCAAATCCTTTCACACGAGAACAGGCCCTGCTGATGATGGCAGACGGTGTGGAAGCAGCTTCACGCTCACTGCCCGAATACACCGAAGAAAGCATCAGTAATCTTGTAAACAAACTCATCGACGGCCAAGTAGCAGCAGGTTACTTCCTCGAGTGTCCAATTACTTTCCGAGATATCGCACAGGCAAAGGCTGTGCTAATCGAAAGATTAAAGGCGATTTATCATACCCGTATCTCCTACCCAGAACTAAAGAAATCGGAGAAAACAGAAGAAATTAACACAGAAGAATAAATCTTCTTCTGATATTAATAAGAGGGACTATTCTTGCACAATTCATTTCGATTGTGCAAGAATAGTCCCTCTTTTTGTTAATATACACTAAAACAAAATAGCAAAATCGGAAATTTAGAACAAAAAAAGTAATTTTGCGCACAATTTGATACAAACATTTTAAAACCAAGATGAAAAGATTAAGATTTGTTAGTTCTGTTATAGCTGTGGCTATGACAAGTACTTCCCTTGCAGGAGGATTACTAACTAACACCAACCAAAACGTTGCATTTGACCGAATGCTAAGCAGAGATGCTTCAATAGGTATTGATGGTATTTACTCTAACCCAGCGGGTGTTGCTTTTATGGAAAACGGTCATCATTTGTCTCTAAACTGGCAGATTGCTTCTCAGTCAAGAACAATTGAAAACAATTATCCCCTCTTTTACAACAACTCCAACAACCCAACTACCCCGAGAGAGTTCAAGGGTAATGCGTTTGCACCAGTTCTCCCATCTATTCAATATGCCTACAACTGGAAGGATTTCTCATTCCAGGCTGGCTTCGGAGTAACTGGTGGCGGTGGTAAATGTACTTTCGATAATGGTCTGGGCTCTTTCGAAAAGATTGTTGCCGAGACTGCAGTAGGCGCAACAGCACTTGCAGGTGCCCTCGACAAATCGCTAGGAACAAGTATGTTTACAAGCGACCAGATGTTTGGCTCTAAGGGTGCCTATAGCTTTAACAGCTATATGCGCGGCCGCCAATATTATTTTGGCTTATCTTTAGGTGCAGCTTACAAAATCACTCCTGAGCTAAGTGCCTTCGCTGGTGTTAGAGGTGTATATGCCTCATGCAACTACTACGGCTATGTAAGAGATATCAAAGTAGGAAATATGCCGCTTTACAAGGTGCTTGATCCTACAAAAACAGAAGCTGCTAACATCGAGTTGAATTGCGACCAGACAGGTATCGGATTCACTCCTATTCTTGGTATTGACTACAAGACAGGAAACTGGAACTTTGCAGTTAAATATGAATTCAAGACTAGAATGCGTCTGCAAAACGAAGCAGTAAATACTGCTCCTAGTATCGGTAATCTTGGTGACAACCTTGCAACCACTATTGCTGCCGGAGTAAAACAAGCCCAACCAGGAATTAGTGATGCAGAAGCCATCGCCTATGCAAAAAACAAACTCAGCGATCCAACCGTTCAAGGAACAATGCTTGCCCTAAAGAATCAATTTGATGAGAAGTTGATGGAAGCTACTGGCGAATTCGAGGACGGAAAGGCAATAGCAGGCGACATCCCATCATTGCTGGCTATTGGAGTTGGCTATAGTCCTGTGGATCCACTCCGCATAAATGTTGGCTTCCATTATTTCGATGACAAGAATGCTACTAGCTATAATCATCGTGAAAAGAAATTGGATAGAGGTACCATCGAATGGAGTGCTGGAGCAGAATTTGACGCCAGCAAACTGATTACCGTAAGTGCAGGATGGCAGAATACAAACTATGGAATTACAGACGAAAATATGGACGACAAGTCATTCGTAACGAATTCCAACTCGGTTGCCGTTGGTGCATGCTTGCATCTTTCCAAGAAAATGGACTTGAATCTTGCCTACTTCCATACTTTCTATAGTCACAAGAAAACAGAGGAAGTAAGCCAACTCACAGGTACCGTTTACGCTTCCGACTATACAAGAAACAATAATGTATTCGGTATTGGTTTGGATATTAATTTCTAATTATTGCTTATAGCGGATCTACATCATAATAGATTTGCAAAGCACCATATCGCGGGTCCTTCAACATTTGTGTCTGAGCAAATTTGAGGTACTCGCGAACTTTATTCTGATCAATTCCATTTTCTAGCTTAAGCACAACCTTTCGAATATTCATAGTCTTTACTCGAGCTACAGCAGGTTTGTCGGGTCCAAGCACACGGCTACCAAACCATTCCCGCAACCTACTACCAAATTCCATGCCTGCAGTATTCACAATCTCATCATGCTTGTGCTTAAGGTAAACATAGAAAAGATGATAAAATGGAGGATAATGGAATGCACGACGTTCCTCAAGTAGATCATTGTAGAAACCTTCATAATCATTATGAACCACTTCACTTACGACAGGTAGTTCTGGGTTCTTAGTCTGAAGAAATACCAGACCTCTCTTTCCTTTTCGGCCTGCTCTACCACTTACTTGAGACATCATCATAAAAGCATGCTCATAAGCTCTGAAATCGGGATAGTTCAACATACTATCCGCATTCAGGATTCCCACAACACTCACCTTATCGAAATCCAGTCCCTTACTTACCATCTGTGTACCTATAAGAAGATTACTTCTACCAGATGAGAAGTCATCAATCAAACGTTCATAGGCATTCCTGGTACGAGTGGTATCCAAGTCCATTCGAGAGACTCTTGCCTCTGGGAATATCTCTTGGATTTGATCCTCGACCTTCTCCGTACCATAACCTCTCCCTTTCAATTCCGTATTGCCACAATTTGGGCAAGCGGTAGGAACAGGATAAGTGAAGCCACAATAATGACACGTCAATTGGTTGGTATTCTTATGAAGCGTTAGTGAGACATCACAATTCTGACATTTAGGAACCCATCCACAAACCTTGCACTCTATCATTGGTGCGAAGCCCCTTCGATTTTGAAACAGAATAACCTGCTTATCATTTTGAAAGGCTTCTCGCATTGCTGCTAACAACTGAGGAGAGAAAGGACCATTCATCATTTTTCGACGTTGAAGATCCTTGATATCCACAACACGGATTTCAGGCAATTCAATTCCTTTAAAGCGAGTCTTCAATTCAACCAATCCATACTTTCCCTGTTGAGCATTATAATAACTCTCCATCGAAGGGGTAGCAGTACCCAATAGCGTCTTAGCACCATACATCTGTGCTAGTACGATTGCTGCACTTCGGGCATGA
Organism: uncultured Prevotella sp.; assembly: GCA_905236815.1. Taxonomy (GTDB): domain Bacteria; phylum Bacteroidota; class Bacteroidia; order Bacteroidales; family Bacteroidaceae; genus Prevotella. The sequence goes on from CAJOPE010000124.1 coordinate 8,929, forward strand.
TAACGAGGAGCAGGATCCTGCTGCTTGAAACTTGTTTCATGCTCCTCATCAATCAAGACCAAGCCTAAGTTCTGGAAAGGAAGGAAAGCCGCACTTCTAGCACCCAAGATAACATCATAGGGATTATCAGAAAGTTGCTTCTGCCATATCTCAACACGTTCAGCATCACTATACTTAGAATGATAAATGCCCAAACGATTACCAAAGACACGCTGAAGTCGATCCATAATCTGAACCGTCAACGCAATTTCTGGAAGCAGATACAACACCTGTTTCTTCTCCTGAAGGGCTTTCTCAATAAGGTGAATATAAATTTCGGTTTTTCCACTGGAAGTAACACCATGAAGAAGAACTACATTTTTCTTCATAAACTGCATCAAGATGCCATTGAATGCATCTTGCTGAGCTTCACTCAAAGGTTTAATATTCTCCAGATGGGGTTCACCTCCTGTATTCAGTCGACCAACTTCGAGTTCATAAGTATATAGAATCTTTCGATCAACCAATGCCTTTATCAATGCTGAAGTGCAATGACTGGCATTCATAAGTTCTTCTCGGGTAATATTCTGAATTTCCTCCTGTGGAACAGTACCATCCAAAGTATCCCAATGACTCATTGCAAGAAAGTCTATCAACACTTTCTGCTGTTTTGCTGCCCGAGCAAGAATATTCAAGGCTATATTTAAAGCCTCCTCATTGCGATAGTTTTCCGATAAGCCAACATAGACTTCCATCTTTGGCTTATACTTTTCCAAAGACTTCATTCCACCAGGTAAGGCTGCATTATATACTTCTCCTATCGGAGAGATATAGTAATTGGATATCCATTGCCATAACTTATATTGCTGTGGTAACAAAGTAGGAGTATCATCCAATAATGATTCTATTGGCTTACAGTCGAATTCAGGCTTATTCTCGTGGATGGTTACTGCCATTGCTACATATTTCTTACTCCTGCCAAGAGGAACAAGCACACGTTTTCCAAAGGCCACTTTCCCTTCCATATCTGCAGGAATGGAATAAGTAAAGAGACCTTCTATAGGCAACGGCAATATAACATCAACGAATTTCATTACGTGCAAAGATAGTAATAAAAAAGCAGATACTCAAAAAGAGTACCTGCTTTTTATATTGATTGAATTGGATTCTATCTATCCAGAATTTCTTCTTGGTAATATTTAGAAGAAATAACCGAGTGAAATCTGCCATACATTATTGTGGCCATTGAAACTCTCGCCTACCTTACTTGTAGTAACCTCAGAACTCTTTCCACAGTTCACATTGTAGTTAGCAGAAACCTGAATATGAGACATAGCAGTAAAACCAAAACCAAGGTTTACACTGAAATTAGACTTCTTCAAAGAATAGCTTTCTGCATCACTAAACTTAAAGTTATCATCACCAATATTAATACCCCACTGAGGACCAGCAAACAAGAAGATGCTAGCTGCATCGCCCAAACCGATATTATATCTAAGATTGACAGGAAGAACAATCTGCTGCTGCTTCACAGTAACCTCAGAACTCTGGCTCTTTACACCTGCAGAGCGGTAATCATACAAAGCAGAAGCATCAATGCCCAAACCAACCAAAGGAAGTGTAAACTTCATAGTTGGGCCAATAAACCAACCCGCACGGTTGTTCATATCAAACACCTCACTGCTAACTGAGAATGAAGATACATTGAAACCACCTTTTACACCGAAATCTGCTCCCGCATGAGCAGGTGTAGCAAACAGCATTGTCAAAGCGACAACAGCTAAAGTAAAAATCTTTTTCATAAACTTTTAATTATTGTATTTATCTTTTGTTAATGTCTTTGGCGACGAACAGACACTCTAGCGGCAGAACCACCAGAAGAACTACTGCTGCTCTTGCGCTCACGCTTTACAGAAGTTCTCTTTGTCTTTTCGCGTTTAGTTTTCTTAGATTCTTTTGTATTGGAATTTTCGTTCTTCTTTGCAATGCTATCCAAAGAATCCTTTCGAGCTTGGTCGCCCCAAATATTCTTTTCAAAGTTAACCAATTCTGCTTCTATACGCTTCTGCTCTTTTGCCATTGCTGAGTCAGAAGGACAATACTGAGCCAAAGTACGTCCAAGCATATTGGTAGTCTTATAGATTTTTCCATTATACTCTGTCTTTGTAAAATAGTCATCAATACTCTCCACAGCTGCATTATTCAGATTACTTGTCATAATCTGCTGCTTTGCCAAGAATGGAGCTATATCGTCATATTTTACCCAGAACAATGGATATTTTGCACCAGTTCCATCACCAAAGTCGTCATCACGTTCCATAATAGGACAAAGAGCAATAACCTTACGATGAAAAGTTGCTGTCTGCTGATCATAGTAAGCACTTTCTTTCAGATAATAAGCTTTTACTTCCTTGGATGGAATATCACTATTATCAATTCTTACACGACCATTATTTTTCTCATAGAAGATGTGGTAATTATCAAGAAAGCTCATTGGCTTCACCTGTGCATCCTCTGTAAAAACTTCATTACCATCCAGTCGATATTCATAAACATGAATATTACCTGTCATCATCAACTTGAAGATATAAGTAAACAAATTCATCTGATTACCTATAGGTTCAACAGGATAATATAAACCTGCGTTGGCATCCTTCGTCAAATCAAGTTCTCTGTAGATATCACGACGCCACACAACATCCTCATTCATAGGAGCTGCTGTAGGGAATGCTATTCTAGCACGCTCAGTAATGTTGTCGGCATTAGATTTTCGTGTCTGCTGAGCCTGACGACGTGCAGAAGGCTGAGCACTAGCACTTAAACAGCCAACAAGAACTATTAAAAATATAATGAACTTTTTCATCTATATATCGTATCTATCATCTTCTTATTAGGAAGACAGGTTTAGCTTTATTTTACTATCACTTCCAGAGCACCAGATAGAGTTCTGGTTATACCATCTGGCCCTACGGCCTTCACATGAGTAATATAGAAACGGCGATTTCTAGATAGCTTTCGGAATTGCTCTTTCTGATTATCAGTGAAAGATGCGCCTGCAGAAGCCAAAGGCACTGCATTACCCATATTATCAAAGAATACTGTTTCAAATCCTAGTACCTTGAAAGGTATATCCAACAAGCCATCGTCAATTGCTGCATGGATACCACTGGCTCCCATCAAAGAAGCCTTAGCAAGACCACCACCTTTGAAACGGTTTGTTCCCAAGGAAATATAAGCTGTAGGATCAGGAAGTTTACGAACGTGGAAAACAAAAGGACCTGCATTACGAGAAGTCTTTCCATCTCTTCCTACAACACGCATTGTTACATCGTGTCCCACAGCAGAAGGAATTACAGTGTAATGTCCATTGCCCTTTCCAACTACCCTTGCCCCACTGGCAGTTAGTGACACCGCATTCTGAGGAACTCCCGGCATACTTACGCTAACAGGGTTATTGAAACCAGCATAGAGAACATTCATTAAATCTGCAGCTACAGTAGCAGTATTTGGAGCAGGTATTACACTATATTTCTGCATGAAGTTGCGACGTAGAAAATCTCCAGCAGCATTTTGCATAGTGATATAACCACTAAACTGATGCTCGCCAATTCCGCCTGCAGTAAAAGAATACTGTCCATCACTAGTATTAAGGCGGGCACCATTCACATAGATGGTAGGATGCTGAGTTGTATCAACAGCTGCCATCACAATCCGTGCGTTAAACTTCTCACCTGGATACAAGGTTGTCTTCTCAGGAATTACAAAGGCATCCAGTTTATTAACTCTAATATCCTTTATATCAACCTGAGAAACCAAAGTGTGAAGTACTTCACCTTCTGCATATCTAACGTCATTCTGAAGCTTCGAGAGAAGGGTCACAGCAGCAGCAACAGGCATTGCCTCAAACATATACTCCTGCCAATTCTTACCAAGCGTATTTGCTTTACGAGGAACCTCTGTCGAAAGATTACTGGAAATGATCTTTCGCTGATGAGGATCAGTAACATATTTCAGAATACTCTCACGATAGGTATTAATTGAATTATAAAGTGCCTTTCCTTTACCTGAAATCGGATTGAGCATTACCGACTCAGCTGCATCCAGATTATCGACGCCTTCTATGTTATTAATATCTCCGTCAGAACCATCAGCCTCTTTTACTATGGCAATCTTCAATTCCTGAGCAAAGTTGTAGAGCGAGTCACTCATTCGCTTCACCTCTGTTGCCTTTTCAAACCAAGCACGCACTTTTTCAGGATTGTTCTTCATTTGAGCCGTAAAATCATCATAGAGCGCTTTGTTTTCAGCAGAGCTATTAGCTGTAGTACGATTCAATCCCTCCTCAACAATAGAGAAACCATGAAGAACTTCCGTTGAGATATTCAGCGCAAGCATAGCCATTAAGACGACATACATCAAGTTTATCATCTTCTGGCGAGGTGAAACTGGTCTTTTCTTTATTGCCATTTATTCTTCATTTGAAGTTGGAGCAACACCTGGGGTGGCTGCTCTCATATTAACAGTCATCGCACTAATCATTCGTGCATAGATTTTGTTCAATTGTTCGATTTGCTGAGCCATCTTCTTAGTTTGCTCATTAATCTGATCGATAGTACCAATCTGCTGACTAGCTCCCTTCAATTGCATTTCATATACTTTGCTAATACCGGTAAGGGTACGATTCAAGTTCTCCATTTCTTCGCTATCACGTGTCAATCGAGTACTCTGCTCATTTACCTTCGACAAAGTATCTACCAATTTCTTCAACTCATCCACATAGTTACCCTGTGCCTGATTCAAAGCTTCAGCATCAGCTGCACTCATCTGAGGTACATAATTAGGCTGTACGGCTGCTGATACCTGAGGAACTTCCTGTGCAACAGTAGTAGCATTTTCCATAGAACCTGCTACAGGATTAGCTACATTACTTGACTGAGATTCAAATTGAATATTTGAAGGTGCATACGAATTTGAAGACTCCACCTTACGGCTCTCCTTACGAGATGCTGCAGTCATTTTCTGTGAACCTTCAGACTCTCTAATAGCTGCAGTTTCTTCTGATTGTGTATAAGTGACTGTTCCACTTTCCAAGAATTCCTCTGTTATCTTTGTAGGCATCTCGCGGCCTTCTGCAGTTTTATCAAAAGGACGATCGAAAGCAGAGATAAAAAACACAAGCACCTCAGTACCCATACCAAGAAACAACGCGACATTGGCACCTGGTAAGTGAGTGAGTTTGAACAAAGCACCAAGAATTACGATAGAAGCACCCCAACTATAGGCATAGTTCAAAAATGTCTGACCTTGAACAGTATCCATCCACTTCTGTAGACGATACACAAAATTATATTTACTGTAGCTTGTCATTATCTTCTCTTTTTAGTTGTTTTCTGTTTTGTAGTAGATGTAGTAGCAAGACTACGTACACAACGGAATCCTATATATGAACGAGGCTGATTTTGGTATTCCCAAGATCTCCATGCACTTCTCACATAAGATTCAGGATCTTTCCAGGAACCACCCTTTACACATTTTTTCTTTAATTTATAAGGATCATCTGGTGCGGCATTATAATGTAAATCTGGATTCAAATCATTCATAGCATCAACACCTGCCTCAGTATAAATAGTACTTGTCCATTCTGCTACATTACCAGCCATATCATATAGTCCATTGGTATTAGGTGAATAGTTCCCCACTTTACTTGTAATCAAGTTTCCATCTTTGGTGTAGTTGCCGCGATCTGGTTTGAAATTCGCATAGAAACATCCGTTACTATTCTTTACATCCGTATTTTCCCAAGGAAACTCATTCTGATTTCTTCCTCGTGCAGCATACTCCCACTCAGCTTCTGTCGGTAAACGGTAACGCTGTACATATCTAGCTTCAGGACCCAGTCCTTTCAACAAATATTCTGTACGCCATGCACAGAAAGCATTTGCTTGCTCCCAAGTAACACCCACTACAGGATAGTCATTATAAGCAGGATTGCTGAAGTAACTTCGCAAATAAGTTTCATTATCTGAATTATGGAAATCATTTATCCAACAAGTGGTGTCAGGATAGATGTTCACAATATAAGTATTCAAGAAATCCCAAGGACCAGATAAAGGTCGATTGATAGTTTCTTGATGAATCACTCCTTCGTCATCAATATAAGCAGTATCCTTGGTAATCATAACAACCTCATCAGGATCCACAACAACATCAGTATTCAAGGTTCTTTCTTGTGGACGAAGACGGTACTTACGAAGAGCTGCCGAAGTATAATCATAAATCTCATACTTATAATTCAACTGGCGCCAATCAATAAGTTTCTCACCTGTTACAGGATTCTTCACATACATACTTTCGTATGCTTTCTGTTCATCCTCATTCGGTTTTCTAGGAAGTTGTTTCTTCCAATTAATATGAGGTGTTACAGGATCACCATTCTTATCCTCGGTAATCATATATGTTTCATCACCACCATAAGCAGGATCTGCAAGACGACGGCGAAGAATAGAATCCTTCACATAAGTAACAAACTGCTTATATTCTGAATTTGTAATTTCAGTATCATCCATCCAGAATCCATCCACAGAAACATTCTTCTGAGGAATTTTCTTTCCCCAAAGAGAATCTGCCTGAAGTCCCATCTGCAAGAAACCTCTATTCACCTTAACCATTCCATAAGGTGCAGGTTCACTAAAGCTTCTTCCTCCAACTCCAACAACTTCTCCACCACGGCCAGCTGTAGAAGCTTGTTTTGCGCCAAAACAGCCAGTAAGACTGAGAAGTACAAAAACTGAGCAAAGAGACAATATAGTTTTTTTCATCATCATATACTTATAGAATTCTAACGCTTTTATGTTTATTCTTTCCTTTCTTTTCAAGATTGATATCCATCTGATAACTGGCAAATAGTTCGTGGCTTCCATTTCCATATCCAACTCCAGAGGTGTACATCTCGTAACTATAACCAAGAACAACTCCATGAAAACTACCACCAACCATAAAAGTAATAGAGATATCAGGACTATAGCCTGCACCTACATACAACATTTTATTTTCATGTGTGTAGACCACTCGACCACTCACGTCCTCTCTCCAGTTCTTACCATCCGTCATAACTCTAAAAGAAGGCTTTATTGTTACAAACGGATTTCGAAGTTTTATATTGTATCCTCCTGTCAAATAATAACTTGCATCTATTTTATAATAGCTAACCGAAGTAGTACCTAGTTCAACAGCAGGAGCTGTCAAATGAATTCCAGAAAGGCCAACATACCATGGACCATGCGAATAATAGAGGCCAAAGCCTAAATCAAGAGCATTACCATCCATAGAAGAACTAAAAACAGGATCAGTTTCCTTTGTTTCTATCTTTGATTCATCAACACTTTCATCGAGTAAACCAATTTGTAAGCCACCTGAAAGATATCCACCAAGCAATTCCTTCCGATATGCATATTGAGCTTCTAAACGCTTATGCGAAAATGCTCCTAACTCATCACTCATAAGTTGAACACCAACACCATGATAATTCTTGAATGCATAAAAGGGCATATCGGCAGCAGCATACAAGGATCTTGGAGAATGACGATAACCTGCAAAACTAAGGGCAACAGCAGCCGTTACGTTCAGCTTAGCTTGTTTTCCAACAGAAGCCGGATTAAAAGATGGCTCCATGTCAAAATAATGAGCGAACGAAGGATCATACTGAGCAGGAATCTCAATCAAGAAAGAAGTCAGTAATAACGATATAAATAAAATGCGTTTAAACACAATTAGATAACGCAATATTCAAGTACTTTATTGCATACAAAAAAAGCTACTCACAAATAGCGAGTAGCTTTCTTATTTTCGAATGGATTAATATTCATCATCATTCCATAGGAAATCATCCTTTGAAGGATAATCAGGCCAAATATCTTCAATACTATCATATACTTCGCCTTCATCTTCAATTTCCTGCAAATTCTCCAGTACCTCCAGAGGCGCACCCGAACGAATTGCATAGTCTATCAACTCGTCTTTAGTTGCAGGCCAAGGTGCATCTTCAAGCTTAGAAGCTAGTTCTAGTGTCCAATACATAGTGTTAAGTTTTTAACGTTATTATTTTTGCGTGCAAAAGTAATATAAAATATTTTATTTGCAAGAAAACTGCAGTTTTTTTTTGAGGAAATAAACAATAAACCTTAAAAATTAATTATAACTAACTGATAAGAAAGAATTCAAGTTAGAAATTAACAATATAGTTATGTTTAAAACGATCATCAAAAAAAAGTATACCAACATGGTATAAGTCAAAAGACACACTGATTTTTTTATTTTCTAATAGATTTAGCCACATTCTTTTATTTGCAGAATTATCGAAAATACCTTCAATTAAAATAATTGATGTAGATGCAGCATTATTTATTAAACAATTAACTGTATCAATTGACAACTCGTCAAGTTTAATAAGAGCAACGTCAAAATCAGTTATTTGAATTTTACAAACACTTACATCAGTATGATTGCAGCCACACTGGATATAACTTCGATAAACTTCGTTACCAATAAAATCCAACCAAGTTTTAGCCTGTGAATAATTGGCCACCCTAAAATATAACTCCGATAATTTTCTAGATAATGGATCAACTTGGCTAAACTTAGCTTTTAAATCGTCATAAGCATAATAAGGATAATGTTCATTGATAACATAACGAATAAAACTATATACAGAAGGTGACTGTACGCCAAAGCCTCTTGAATAACCACAGCGTCTCAACCATAAAAATATACTTCTAAGTCTATACATAGTAATATTTAAACGAAATAATAATAGGATTATTGTAAACGAAACAAAACTAACAATCCTAAAGGGGAACAAAAAAAGCCCCGACTACTTTCGTAATCGAGGCTCTTGATAAAAAGGAGGCGGCTACCTACTCTCCCGCATTGCATTGCAGTACCATC
>CAJOPE010000125.1 GCA_905236815.1 uncultured Prevotella sp.
AACCTCGTGTGGATCGCTTACGCGGCCCCAAGAGAGGTCTGTGATGTGGATGAGTCCGTCAACACCACCGAGGTCAACGAATACACCATAAGAAGTAATGTTCTTAACAGTACCCTCGAGGATCTGACCCTTCTCGAGCTTACCGATAATTTCCTTGCGCTGTGCCTCAAGTTCAGCCTCGATAAGAGCCTTGTGAGAAACAACTACGTTACGGAACTCCTGGTTGATCTTAACAACCTTGAACTCCATAGTCTTGCCTACGAATACGTCGTAGTCGCGTATAGGGTGAACGTCGATCTGACTTCCTGGAAGGAAAGCCTCGATACCAAATACGTCAACGATCATACCGCCCTTAGTGCGGCACTTGATGTAACCCTGGATGATCTCATCGTTATCAAGAGCTGCATTGATGCGATCCCAGCTCTTAGCAAGGCGAGCCTTCTTGTGAGAAAGAACCAACTGACCCTTCTTGTCCTCCTGGTCCTCTACGTAAACCTCAACCTTGTCGCCAACCTTCAAATCTGGGTTGTAACGGAACTCAGAAGCAGGAATGATACCATCGCTCTTGTAGCCGATGTTTACAATAACCTCTTTCTTGTCTACAGAGATTACTTCACCTTCTACAACCTCATGCTCCTGGATTTTGTTAAGGGTTTCATCATAAGCATTCTCAAGTTCCTGCTTGCTGACGTTGGATGCAGAGCCGTTTTCGAACTCTTCCCAGTCGAAATCAGCTAATGGCTGCACGTTCTTTAATTCTGACATAAAATAATAAAAAATTTAATTAATAAAGTTAGACTTTATATTGTTAATACTAGCCGCCGGCGAGTCCGACGGTCAAATTTGGCTGCAAAGTTACTAATTTTTAATGTATTACAACTATATCAACATCCTTTCCTTTGCTTGATTAAGAATATTTAACGTTATGTTTCGCTGATTGCTGTTTTTCTTTTTTATTTCTTTAGTATCTTTGCAGCATTATGAAGAAAATAGCTCTTATTATAATAGGTGGAGCATTGTCGCTGGGTGCACATGCTCAATTGTTATGGAAGATTTCGGGTGATAGTCTTGCTAAACCTTCCTATGTTGTTGGTACTATGCACATGGCAAATGCTTCTTTTGCTGAGCAGATTCCTGGAGTCAAGACTGCTATTAATAATACTGATCAAATGTATGGTGAGGTGTCTTGGGATGCTCTGCATAATCCTGATACTATTAATTATGTGAAGTCAACTCAGATGCTTCCTAATAATCAGACGATAAAACAGATTCTCACTCCGGTTCAGATGAAGAAGTTGAATGCTGTGTCTAAAAAATATCAGGGTACAGACTTTAATAATCCTAAATTGATGGAGCAGATGGGACATATGACACCGAATGCTCTTAATGATGCATTTGTTCTCTTGATGTATCTTTCTGAGAATATGGGCAGAGTAGATCCACTTCATCCAATAGATAGTTATTTCATGACTCAAGCGATTGCGAATCATGAATATTTTGGTGGCTTGGAGACGGTGAAGCAGCAGACTGATGTTTTGAAAAAGTCGACAGGTGCTACTCAGAAGCGTGCAGTTCAGTTGTTGATGTGTTTGTTGAACAATGAGAATTTCTACATTGCTAATCAGGAAGATATGGACCGTGCCTATTATTCACAGGATCTAAAGGCTCTAGAGAAAGCTATGGATGAAAAATTGAATAATAGTTGTGATCCTACTGCTGAGGAAAATGCGGTCTTGATATATAACCGCAATGCGGCTTGGCTTAAAAAGATTCCTGTTTTGATGCGGCAGAAGCCAACCCTTTTTGTTGTAGGAGCAGGACATCTGGTAGGAGAGAAAGGCTTGCTAGAAGGGCTTAGAAAACTCGGATATACTGTAGAAGCTGTAAAGGAATAAATCTTATGAGCCCCTCCCACAGAGGGGCTTTTTTTTAGGGTTATTTGAAATTAATTCTCATTTTGGTTAGTTCCAAAATGTTTTTTTCATTTGTTTCTGGTATCTTCTTAATAAAGGGAATAATGTCGTCCCCGTAGGCCCTATGGCTATAGAAAAGGAGTTGGATACCCTTTTTCCCGTTGATTGTAACCTGCTTGTAATAATGGAGATCATGTTCTGCTACTGATAAACATTCTGGATTTTCTGGATCTTTAGCACTGACTAAGAAATCAAGGATGAATTCATCGCCATTTTTATAAACCTTATAATTACAGCAGGCATCTGTTTTCTTTCTCTCTTCCAGTTCTTTTATTTTTGCTTCAACAGCCATACTTGCTGTAGCTTCCGCATAATGAAGTGATACCGTGAACATCTCATTATAGGATTCTGGCTTTTCGCCTTGTGGAAAATATTCCTGAAAGACGAGATCCTTTGTAGGATTAGAGCTATAGCCTAGTAGGAACGAAGTTTTACAGAATTTTATAGTGTTTCCTGTTTTTAGATAGTCTTTCACCTTCTGTGCATTTGCCAAAGATGGAAGTAGCAGCAGGAAAAGTGCAATGATGATTTTAGTGTTTTTCATGTCTGTTCAAATAAAAAACTGAATTCAATGGATTTTTATTTTCCAATGAATTCAGTTTAGATGTATGAGTTTTCGAAGAATTAATAAAGATCTTCGTTGTAATCAAAGAAATAAGGTGAATCCTTCAACAATGGATGATTGGAATCCTTTGGCGAGAGAAGCACTTTATCTGCAGGA
>CAJOPE010000126.1 GCA_905236815.1 uncultured Prevotella sp.
AAAAACTTTTGGACATTCCTTCTCTTTCCTCTTGATTTTTAAGACTTTAAGGGCAAGCTATTTGCAAGTGGGAAACTTTAGTTATTCCATTTCTCCATGAAGGCATTCTGAGAGGTGGTCTTTCCTTCTTCAAATTCGGAAGCAAAATCCTTGCCTCTCTCTGCAATATAAGCTGCTGCATCCTTATCCTCTATCTTAAGATTTGGATAACTTACAACAAGATTGGCTTTACCTGTCTGCTTAAATGCTTTCAAATCGCCATAACTGAGAAATAGTTTATCTTTGTAAATGTTGCTTTTACTAGAAGCTGGTTTTAAATAGGAACTCACTTCCTCGTAGGATAACTTACTTACGGTTGGCTTATTCTGTGCAATTGAAACTACAGAAATAAATACTAGACTTAATGTTAAAAATAAAATTCTTAGACTTTTCATGTTGTTTTTTTTGTGCAAATGTACTCATTCTGTGCGAAAAGTGCAAAAATATCCGGCATTTTGCACTATCAAAAAAGGTTTTTAGATTTTTTTATCGATTATTCGTTTATTTTGTGTAACTTTGCACCCTCAAAACTAAAGTAATGTGTTTGTGAAACATTAAAAAGAGTATTCATGATAAAAGGAAATTTCTTTAAACCACAGTTAGTGTCTTCTCTCCGACACTATGACAAAAAGACACTTGCTGCTGATATCATGGCGGGTATCATTGTGGGTATCGTAGCCCTTCCATTGGCTATCGCTTTCGGTATCGCATCTGGCGTTTCTCCAGAAAAGGGTATTATTACAGCTATTGTGGCTGGTCTTATCATCTCACTTCTGGGCGGAAGTAAGGTTCAGATTGGTGGTCCTACCGGTGCATTCATCATCATCATTTATGGCATCATCCAGCAATATGGTATGGAGGGTCTAACCATCGCAACAGTGATGGCTGGTGTGTTCCTCATCCTTCTTGGTGTATTGAAACTTGGAACAATTATCCAATATATTCCCTATCCTATTATCGTAGGTTTCACAAGCGGTATTGCCGTGACCATCTTCACCACACAGGTGAAAGACCTGCTTGGTTTGCAAATCGACCAGGTTCCTGCCGACTTTATGGAAAAATGGGGATGCTATTTCCAAAATCTCTCCACGATTGATATGTGGAGCAGTATTGTGGGTATTCTGAGTGTGATTATTATCGCCATCACCCCTCGCTTCAGCAAGAAGATTCCAGGCTCACTCATCGCTATTATCCTGATGACTGTGCTGGCGCTTGTATTAAAAGAATATGCTGGTGTTACTACCATCGAGACTATCGGCGATCGTTTCTCTATCAGCAATGAATTGCCTTCGGCTACCCCTCCAGCACTTACCTGGGATGCTGTTAAGTCCTTAGTTGGACCAGCGGTTACTATCGCAATCCTAGGCGCTATCGAGTCTTTGCTTTCAGCTACCGTTGCTGATGGTGTTATTGGTGCACACCATAATTCCAATACCGAACTTATCGGTCAGGGTGTAGCCAACCTTGTAAGTCCTATCTTCGGAGGTATTCCTGCTACTGGTGCTATCGCCCGAACAATGACCAATATCAACAATGGTGGTAAAACCCCTGTTGCAGGTATCGTACATGCCATTGTATTGTTGCTCATCTTCCTCTTCCTTATGCCTTTGGCTAAATACATCCCAATGGCTTGTCTGGCAGGTGTGCTTGTTGTTGTATCTTATGGCATGAGTGGATGGCGTTCTTTCCTTTCTATTATGCGAAATCCAAAGAGCGATGTTATCGTACTCTTCCTCACTTTCCTTCTCACCATCATCTTCGACCTTACCGTAGCTATCGAGGTTGGATTACTCGCAGCTTGTCTGCTCTTCATGCGCCGAATGGCAGAGACTACCGATGTAAAGGTGATTTGCGACGAAATCGACTTGAATGAGGATGCCGATACTGATGCTGTTCAGGAAGAGCACCTCGTTATACCAGAGGGTGTAGAAGTTTACGAGATCAATGGTCCATACTTCTTTGGTGCAGGTAATAAATTTGAGGAAGTAATGGCTGCTTTCGGTAATCGCGCCAAGGTGAGAATTATCCGAATGAGAAAGGTTCCTTTCATCGACAGTACTGGTATTCACAACTTAACCAACTTGTGTTTGATGAGTCAGGACAAGGGCATCCAGATTGTTCTTTCGGGTGTAACTCCAAAAGTACATGCTGCTCTTACCAAAGCACATTTCGAGCAAATGATTGGCGAAAAGAATATCTGCAGTCATATCGACTTCGCTCTCGTGAGAGCCTCAGAACTTATAGCAGAATAGAAAGATCATCTTACCATACTTCTCCCCCGCTCGCGGGGGAGAAGTTTTTCTTATTAATTATTCTGAATAGATTAAAGCTTCTCTAATCCTTATTTCTTTATAGCCTTTACAGAGCTGTGAAATGTTGAAAACAAAGTTTAAAGAATTAACCAAGCTAGCCTAGACAATTCATAGTTACTATTTTAAAAATCTTCTCCCCCGCTCGCGGGGGAGATTGAGAGAGGGTATGCCACAAAAGCGTTGGAATTCTTATACAATGAATTCCAACGCTTTTTCTTTATTAAAGAATGTTGCAGAGCATCGGGATATCAATCGGCAGGATAAACCACACCCCACTCTTTTCTTAAAGTATCCATTTGCTCCATGATGCTAATCGTCTCAGCATGAGGCATGTAAGGAGATTCCAATAAGTTTTGCTCCAGACATCGGCGGCACTCCATCACCTGATACTCATAACCCGTTATCATATCGGCTGGCCGGGAGACAGATTCCACCAATTCATAATTTCGATATACCTCTATCAGTTCCGGACAATTCACATTATCCACACGGATATAGCCCTCTGTTCCATTTATGATGCCCTGACGATCGTTGAGGCACAAGGCACTCGCCTGAAGGTTCGCCATCTTTCCATCGGCAAAGCACAAGGAGATAGCTTCCTGCATATCCACTCCCCCTTCGCTCATCATACAATTACTCACCGTTTTCACAATATCCGTTCCAAAATACATTCGGGCAAAATTCAATACATAAACACCCAAATCGAGCAAGGCTCCACCACAGAGTTCCGGACGGATGATGCGCTCCTTATGTTCCATACTATAACATAAAGTTGCCGTGAGCAAGCGAGGTTCGCCGATGATGCCACTCTCCATCAACTCCTTCACCTTCATCGACATAGGCATATAGCGTGTCCAGATGGCCTCAGTCACGAACACCTTCTCACAAGCAGCTGCCTCCAGCAACTCCCTTGCCTCACGCGCATTCGCAGTAAACGATTTCTCCACCAATACAGGCTTATGATGCAGAATGGCCAGCATGGCATGCTCGAAATGATGCGAATGAGGAGTGGCAATATATACCAAGTCTATATCAGCATCGGATACGAGTTCCTCGTAACTTCCATAGGCTTTAGCGATATGATACTCATCGGCGAAAGCACGCGCTTTCTCCAAGGAACGGGAAGCGATGGCGCTCACTTCATAATCAGACAATGGGGCGAGAGAACTGGCCATTTTCCGGGCAATTCCTCCTGCTCCAATAATACCAACTCGGAATACTTTGCTTGAAATCATTTTTGTATATTTTATTGTTGCGTTTCTACAAATATATGAATAAAAGTCAAGACAACCTCTTTTCTTTCTCAAAATTATTTGTAACTTTGCAAAAATGTACATATTATTATGATGAAATGAAGTTATTTAAGAATTTTAAAAACATAAGAATCACACTTTGTCTCCTAGCTTTTCTATTTATAAGTTGCGAGGACGATTTCGAGCATAATAACTATTATCTTATTGGTGACTCGATTGCTCAGTGCTGGGACATCCGTGACGACATGCCTAGTTTGGGAGAAGTTGAGAACTGGGGTGTAGGTGGATATAAACTGGAGGATATGAAGAATATCCACAATGCCCAGCTCAAGGGGAAGAATGTGATTGTGATTCTTGGTGCCAACGATGTGGGGAAAATTAATGAACAGAGCATCGGGGAATATACGTCAAACTACATCGCTTACCTGAAGAGTCTTGAGGCAAAGCGCATCTATCTTTTCTCGATACTTCCCCATGCCCCAGAGAATACAGTTGCGGAAAACCAAACCATAGAAAAGTTGAATTTCTCTATTCGGGAAACTGTCCAAAATACGTTTGATAACGTTATCTACCTGGACGTCTACCCTCTTTTCGTAATGCCGGATGGACGTACGAACATGGGACTTTTCAGCGATGGTATACATCCCAACAAGAATGGATATGAAAGAATGTCGGATTTATTAAAAAGAAACTTGAAATGAAAAAGATATTTATTGCTTTGATGTTGCTTTGCTCTCTCTCGGCAAGTGCTCAGATCAGCATCGGTTTGAGAGAAAACAAATTTGGATTTATCTCTTATGAGAAAAACAACTGGCTCGTTAAACTGGAGCATAGCATTTATAATGAACCTTTCGCCGACCAGTATGTTAGAGGATATGCAGGCTACAAGTACGATGTGAATGAGCAGTTTCATCTTTCAGGAAATCTCTATGGCGGAACGGTCTATAAAAATTATTATCAGGATTTCGGAGCAAATCTCGAGGCGAGCTACGATCTTTGTAATTTTTTGAGCGCAAGGGTTGATTACAATCCTAACTACGACACTTTCTACAAATGGGAGCATCGATACCTTTTCGAGTTGAAGGGAAATGTTACCGACGAGGTTGCTATTACCGCCGACTACTCTACCATTCCTGAAAACCGAATCAGCGAGAAACGTGCTCACGTTGGCGTAATCTTCCATGTTAAGAATTTGTGGGTAAAGCCTGCCCTTTCTATCCCTATCGATGAGAGCATACATACGCTAAAGGTGGTAACATCCGTACAATATACCTTCTAAGATCTATATTTTTTGAAAAAAAAAACGGGTAAAACGTGGCACTTTTTGAAAAAATAAGTATATTTGTAGCCATCGTTAACATGTAAAACACGTAAATTATATGAGAGTTATCATAGAACCCGACTACGAGCGTATGTCAAAATGGGCTGCCAATTATGTAGCTGCCCGCATTAAACAAGCAAATCCAACACCAGAGCATCCTTTCAAGCTCGGATGCCCTACCGGTTCATCTCCGCTGGGCCTCTATAAAGAGCTTATCAAGAAATATGAGGCAGGTGAGATTTCTTTCAAGAATGTCATCACTTTCAATATGGATGAGTATGTGAAAATACCTGAGGATCATCCTGAGAGTTATCATAGTTTTATGTGGAAGAATTTCTTCTCTCACATCGACATCCAGAAGGAGAATGTTCATATCCTCGATGGAAATGCACCTGATCTGATTAAGGAATGCGACGATTACGAGAAGGCGATCGAGGAAGCTGGGGGCATCGACCTCTTTATGGGAGGTGTAGGTCCGGATGGACATCTTGCTTTCAATGAGCCGGGTTCCTCGCTTACCTCAAAGACTAGAATCAAGACCCTCACTACAGATACTATCATTGCCAACAGCAGATTCTTCGACAATGATATGGACCTAGTACCAAAACAGGCGCTCACAGTGGGTATTGGCACAGTGATGGCTGCCCGTGAAGTGCTCCTGGTATGCAATGGTCATCACAAGGCCAGAGCCTTGAAGCATATTGTGGATGGAGCTATTTCACACAAGTGGACAGCCTCTATGCTTCAGACACATTCTCATGCTATCGTTGTATGTGACGAGGCTGCATGTGGAGAGCTCACCGTAGATACTTTCAAGTATTATCTCGATAAGGAAAGAGGTAATCTATTATAGTTTTAGCACATACCTCTATTAAAAAAAGACCTATTTTATTTGGTTAATTCATTAAAAAACTATACTTTTGCATCGCCTACGAATCCCTATGGATTTGCGGGCGATTATTTTTTTTAGACAAAACTTAGAATTTACTATGTGTGGTATAGTTGGATATATCGGTAAAAAGGAGGCTTACCCTATTTTGATAAAAGGTCTCCATAGATTGGAATATAGAGGATACGATTCTGCTGGAGTAGCATTATTAAGTCAAGATAATACAGGTTGTAACTTTAATGTTTACAAGGCTGTGGGCAAAGTGGCTGCTCTCGAAGATAAATGCAAAGGTCATGATTTAGCATCCACTATGGGTATTGCTCACACTCGCTGGGCTACTCATGGCGAACCTTCTGAGCGCAATGCGCACCCTCATCTTTCTGAAACAGGTGAGTTGGTGTTGGTACACAATGGCATCATCGAGAACTTTGCTGTTATCAAGCAGCAGTTGGAGGAGCTGGGTTATCACTTCCAGAGTGATACAGATACCGAGGTTTTGGTTCAGCTCATTCAATATGCAAAGGACAAGCATAAAGATTTTACTTTGAAAGAGGCTGTTGGCCACGCACTTCGCAAGTGTGTAGGTGCCTATGCGATTGCCGTGATGGACAAGAACGATCCTGAGAAGATGGTTGCTGCCCGCAAGGGTTCTCCACTTGTTATCGGTGTCGGCAAGAACAATGAGGAGTTCTTCATTGCTTCTGATGCTACTCCTATTGTGGAATACACAAAGAATGTGGTTTATCTCGACGATGAGCAGATTGCTATTGTTGAAAGAGGTAAAGAATTGGAGATTTACAACCTTGACAAGACTCAGGCTGATGTGGAAGTGAAAGAGGTTGATCTCGATATCAATATGTTGAGCAAGGGTGGCTATCCTCACTTTATGTTGAAGGAAATCCACGACCAGCCAAATGTTCTTCTCGATGCAATGCGTGGACGTGTTATTAATGATGGAGAACAGCATAGCATAAAACTTTCTTGCGTTGAGAACTTTGGTGATAGATTGATGCGTGCCCGCCGCTTTATCATTGTGGCTTGTGGAACCTCATGGCATGCTGGTCTTATCGGTAAGCAGCTTATCGAGGAATTCTGCCGTATTCCTGTCGAGGTGGATTATGCTTCTGAGTTCAGATATCGTAATCCGGTTCTCTACCCTGATGATGTGGTGATCGCTGTATCTCAATCAGGTGAGACTGCTGATACGCTGGCTGCTATCAAACTAGCAAAGGAGAAAGGTGCTATGATCTTCGGTATTGTAAATGCCGTGGGTAGCTCTATCGCCCGTGAAACTGATACTGGTATTTATATCCACGTAGGACCAGAGATTGGTGTTGCTTCCACAAAGGCATTCACTGGTCAGGTGCTTTGTTTCGAGATGCTCGCATTGGCTCTTGGCAAGCGCAACGGTCAGCTAGATAACAAGCGCTATGAGGAAATGGTGGAGGAACTTACCCATATTCCTGAGAAATTACAGACTATCCTTGACAAGGATGAAGCTATCGAGAGATTGGCAAAGCGTTTCACCTATGCTACCAATTTCCTCTATTTGGGTAGAGGTTGGAACTATCCTGTAGCTCTTGAGGGTGCCTTAAAGCTGAAGGAGATTAGCTATATCCATGCCGAGGGTTATCCTGCTGCCGAGATGAAGCACGGTCCTATTGCTTTGGTCGACCAGG
Organism: uncultured Prevotella sp.; assembly: GCA_905236815.1. Taxonomy (GTDB): domain Bacteria; phylum Bacteroidota; class Bacteroidia; order Bacteroidales; family Bacteroidaceae; genus Prevotella. Next base: position 7,494 of record CAJOPE010000126.1, read on the forward strand.
AAATGCCATGTCTCTTCGTAGCTACTCATCATCAGGGTTACGAGAAGATTATCTCTAACATGCAGGAGGTTAAGGCAAGAGGCGGACAGATTATCGCAGTTGCCACAGAGGGTGATAATGAAATCAAGCGCATTGCTGATGAGGTTATCTATATTCCAGAGACTATCAACTGGTTGGTTCCTTTGTTGAGTGTTATTCCACTTCAGCTTCTCTCCTATCATGTTGCAGTTGAGAAGGGCTTAAATGTAGATATGCCTCGTAACTTGGCTAAATCTGTTACGGTTGAGTAATCTTTGCTTCGCAAAGATTACTGATTTTGGATTTTTGATTTGAAAACAAACTTTAATCAATTAGCCAAGACTATTCATATCTTATACTAAAGAGTGTCTGAAAATCTTCTCCCCCACTCGTGGGGGAGATAAGAGAGAGGGTATGCCACAAAATTAAGGTGCAAAACTAATTAGAAATTAGCAAATAAACCGGGTCACTAGTTTAACCATGTGGCAAAAATTTTATTCTTATTCTCCTCATTTCGATAAAATTGATTACTTTTGTGGCTGTTATGTC
>CAJOPE010000127.1 GCA_905236815.1 uncultured Prevotella sp.
CATTAATGATGACAACTGGGATGCCATCCGTGTGGATATGAACAAGCGCCCAATCAATCCTCCATCAAAGCTTGCTGAGCAGATTGGCGAGGCAAATGTAGATGGCAATGAGGATAAGGAGCGTATCCTAAAGGCGCTTGCTTTCTATGGCATTGAGAAGAATAAGGTGACTCTCTGGGGTGATGGTTCTCCTCTTCGTGAGTTCCTTTGGAGTGAGGATATGGCCGATGCTTCAGTTCATGTGCTTCTAAATGTTGATTTCAAGGATATCATCGGTATTGAGAAGTATTCTTCTGCATTCTATGGTGTGAAGACAGATGGCGAGGTAAACCGCAATAATTCCGAGGGTCGTGGTGGTGCAATCCCTAGTCTTGGTGAAATCCGCAACTGTCACATCAATGTGGGTACAGGTAAGGAGCTTACCATCAAGGAACTTGCTCACCTTGTTATAAAGGCAGTAGGTTTTGAGGGTACGCTTGAGTGGGATAGCTCAAAGCCAAATGGTACTCCAAGAAAGCTGATCGATGTATCAAAACTTCACAGTCTTGGATGGCAGCATAAGATAGAAATCGAGGATGGCGTGGAGAAACTCTATGAGTGGTATCAGTCAACCTTGAAATAATAGCCATTTCCTTTTAAGGCTATATATACAAAAACCTCCTCAAGTTTTAATGACTTGGGGAGGTTTTCGTTTACTTATACCTTAGCTTTCTTTAAGCTTGTTTCTTTCTTTTATTCCATACATATTTGCCTACGTAATAAACAAAGGCGATAGCAACTAAAGTACAGATAACAACCTTGATGTATTCTCCATACTCCATAATCTTGTCTTCAAGTTGATCTTCTGGTACAATAGAGTGGAGGTACCATCCTAGAGCTGCAAGAATACAGTTCCATACACCAGCACCCAAAGTGGTGTAGAGGATAAACTGCCAGAATTTCATCTTGGAAAGACCTGCAGGAATAGAGATCAAGTGACGAATTCCAGGAATAAGACGGCCAGTAATAGTCGCAACCATACCATGATCGTAGAAATATTTCTCGCTCTTTTCCACCTTGCTCTGGTTGAGCATACAAAGATGGCCAAATTTGCTATTTGCAAACTTATAGATGATTGGGCGTCCTAGATAATAGCCGGCGATGTAGTTGATGGTTGCACCACAGTCAGCACCGATTGTTGCAAAGAGGATGACCAGCCAAATGTTGAGGTTTCCCGATGCTGCATGATAGGCAGCAGGAGATACGACAAGTTCTGAAGGTACTGGAATAACTGTACTTTCAAGAAGCATCAGAATGAAAATCGTAAAGTAATTAAGATTTCCGAGAAGTGATGAAATAAATCCCATTGCTTTATATTTTATTATTAAAATGTTTTCTCATATATTCGAGCATATCCTCAAGAGTCATTTCTTCGGGAAATAGTTCCTGAAAGAGGGCTTTCGTAACTTCAGGATTATGTTCTACTGCTTTGTCTGTGTATTCAAAGAAATTTTTATCCTGTAATTTCCATGCACATAATGCGAGGTATGGATATCCGTTAGCCCAGTCATCATCGGCTTGGGCCTTTGAAGCAAGAAATTTCTCGTAGGCTGTATGATACTGTTGGTTATCAAAATAGGAGATACCTATATGAATCAATGTGGTTGTAGGATGATGAGATTTTTGCAGGGCTATATTAAAATATTTCTCTGCTTCATCCAACTTGTTGTGTTCCAGATTTATATGTCCTTTTATCAGATTGATCTCATTCTTGTTGATGGCAATTTTTTCGGCTTCGTTCAGATACTGCATAGCTTCGTCTAGACGATTGAGCTTACTGAGACCGAATCCGATCTGTTTTAATATCTCTCCACGATTGATAGAATCTTCGGTAGCATTTTCGAGAGCTTTCTGAAGATGTGTGAACGATTCCTCCAGTTTCCCTTCATTCATAAGGGCTATACCTAAGAATAGTTCACCGGCTTCTTCTGATGGTCGTAAACTTACAAAGCGGCGATAATATTTCTCAGCCTCTTCGTAGTTGTAGAGTTGCATCAAGCCATTTGCCTTATTCATAATAGCCTCATAATCGTTTGGGTTGATAGCAATCGCGTATTCGCTGCTCTTGATAGCATCGCTGATATTGTTGTGGGCAAACTGGCTGGCTGCTAACTGATTCCAATAAGTGCTGTCGTAAGGATTCTCATCAAGCAGTTGGTTCAGAATATTCTCGCCTTTCTGCCATTCACCTTTACCGATAGCTGTACTGGCTTCAACTTCACGATAGTCGGTATCATTTTTCTTACTGGAATACGCTAGCCATTTACTTGTGTATTTCCAGCATTCATAGTCACAGAAAAGTTCAGCTACATCAATAAAGTAGTCTTCCTTGTCTTCCTGCGAAATATTCTCAATATTCTCTTCAAGATATTGATCTGCTTCTTTTTCCTTACCTTGGAAGATGAGGATTTCGGCTTTCATATAGTAATATTCCAAGTCGGTTTTGTCATCTACCTTTTCAAGATATTCGGTAGATTTCTCTACATCCTTTTCTATTAACAGTGTCCATCTTGAACGGAAAAGTAGAGGTGCTGTAGCTCCTGGAAACAAATTGAGTGCGTAGTCATTCACTCTGATAGATTCCTCGTTTTTCTCTTTGGAATGATAGTATTCAGCGATATCGGTAAGGACATCGCTTTCAAGATAGATGCTGCTGCCACTGGCAACAGCATCTTCCCATTTCTTTAAGTTTTCTTTAAATTCTTCTGATTCGAAAAATGTATCCTTCATTTATTTGGATATTCCTCCCTTTTTAGGGGGAGGATTTTGAATTTACTTATTATTTTGTCTTGCTTGTATCCTTCAAGCCTACAGTCTTGTTGAAAACTGGATGCTCTGGAGTTGAGTCTGGATCAACGTTGAAGTAGCCTGTACGCTGGAACTGCAGGTAGGAGAGGGCAGGAAGCTCAGCTGCATATTTCTCAACGAATGCATTCTTGTTGATGCTCAAAGAGTTAGGGTTAAGGAATGGACGCATAGCATCGATACCTCTAACTCCGTTCTCCTTCTCATACTGCTTGATAGCATCGCGAGGATTCTCGCATGTCCAGAGACACTCATAGTTACGAACCTCTGCAGGTACACAGTGATCTACTGATAACCAGTGGATTGTACCCTTCACCTTGCGGTTGGCACCTTCTGTACCTGCAAGTGAGTTAGGATCGTAAGTACAGTAGATTTCCTCAACCTCACCAGTTTCCTCGTTTGCCTTGAAGCCAGTACAATCTACGATGTAGGCACTCTTCAGGCGGGTTTCCTTGCCTGGATACATACGGAAGAACTTCTTATCAGGCTCAGCCTTGAAGTCCTCGCGCTCAATCCAGATCTCGCGAGAGAACTCGATAGTGTGAGTGTTTCCTTCTGTGATAACATTTCCCTCGGCATCCTTCAATTCAGGATTGTTGATGACCTCAAGATTCTCAACCTTACCTTCTGGATAGTTGGTGATAATCACCTTAACAGGGTTAAGCACTGCAGACACACGAGTAGAACGCTCGTTGAGGTCCTGGCGGACAGATGCCTCGAGCAACTTAATGTCGTTGAGTGCATCGAAAGTGGTGTAGCCAATAGAATCGATGAATTTCAGAATTGACTCTGGTGAATAACCACGGCGACGGATACCGCAGATTGTCGGCATACGTGGGTCGTCCCAACCATTAACAACGTGCTCGTTAGTGAGAATCAGCAAGTTACGCTTTGACATCAAAGTGTAGTTCAAGTTCAACTTATTGAACTCAAACTGGCGAGGGCGGTTGTCCTCGATGTTATCAGTTTCGCCCTTCCATTCCTTAATCCAAGTTACGAAAAGGTTGTAGAGATCGCGGTGAGGAACGAACTCGAGTGTACAGATAGAGTGGGTAACACCCTCAAGGAAATCGCTTTGTCCATGTGTGAAGTCATACATAGGATAAGCATTCCACTTGTTGCCTGTACGCCAGTGAGGCATATTCAAAACGCGATACATGATAGGATCGCGGAAGTGCATATTTGGAGAAGCCATATCGATCTTCGCACGAAGAATCATCTTTCCTGGCTCTACATTTCCACTGTTCATCTCGTTGAAGAGGGCAAGACTTTCCTCTACAGGACGATCACGATAAGGTGAGTTTGTACCTGCCTGAGTTGGAGTACCCTTCTGGGCAGCAATTTCCTCAGAACTCTGCTCATCAACATAAGCACGACCATTCTTGATACACCATACAGCGAAATCCCAAAGGTCCTGGAAGTAATCAGAAGCATATACAAGCTTGCCCCACTTGAAGCCGAGCCACTCGATATCCTTCTTGATAGCCTCTACATATTCTGTATCCTCTTTCTGAGGGTTAGTATCATCCATACGGAGGTTACAAACACCACCGAATTTCTTTGCAACACCGAAATCCATCGCAATAGCTTTTGCGTGTCCGATGTGTAGATAGCCGTTAGGCTCTGGTGGGAAACGAGTCTGAAGTCGTCCACCGTTTTTACCTTCTTCGAGGTCGTTCTTGATTATCTGTTCAATGAAGTTAAGACTTTTCTTTTCTTCGTTGTTTTCTTCATTCATTGCCATAATGCTTTTTTCGTTTTTAATTTGAATGCAAAGATACATAATTTTATTGAATTAGGGAAAGCTATCTGAAAAAAATGGTTTATGAAGAAATCTTCTCGTATGACTTTATTTTTATATTAGATGTCAAAAGTGTCTCATCTTCTCCCGTCGCTGCTTTCATTAGCTAGTAAGTGCTGCGGAAAAGGGAATGAATTTATATGTAATACCCATTGGCGGAATTAATTTTGCGCACACTTAATTCTGTTAACGTTTTTGTAGAAAATCCATTATGATCCACATGGGCCTAAGTAAAGGAATAGCTCGAAAAAGCTGAATTCCTCCATCTTTTAGCGAAGCAGATGAGGTACTTTATTTTAATAATGAAGGAGCTCTTTTTACATGAGTACTAACTCGTGAGAATCTGCATCTAATTTCTTAGTAACATTATAGAATGTAGCTTCTATTTTTGATGTTTTGTATCTTAAAAACATCTTTAAATTCCAGAGTTCAAGGAAGGTTAATTATTTTGTCGGTTCTAATTATTAGATAGCTATAATGTTAACCCGTTGGCGGAATTAAATATTGAAAATAGCCAAATAATGTTTTTATTTTTTGTATAGGTGATGATGCGCCTAATTTATTCATACGAAGATTAAGTAAACCCTAAATTAATTCCGCCAACGAGTAATGTTAGCTAATTTTGATCATTTGTAAAATGGACTTTATTGAGTGCAGAACATATATATGTGGTATCAAAATCCTATATTTTGGATAGTCTGCCTAGAGACAGATTATTGTCGACCTCCAGGCAGATTATTATCTGCCTCTAGGCAGACGAAGTCTTCTTTCGATCTTCGCCCAATTAAAGAGCAGAAATGAAGATTAAACTGGAGAATTCATAAGAGGATAATCTTACCATACTTCTTTCTACAAGTGGGGGAGAAATGCTGAAAAGACTAAGTCGATGTGTTGAAATGTTAAAAAAGCTAACTCAATGGTTTAGCTAGTCTAAACCGACGGTTTACGACCTCTAAATGGTGCATTTACGTTGGCTATATCAACAGTATTCGTTAATCATCAAATTTCAAACAGTTATATTTCATCGAACTCACGTTAGTTAATGTTGAAATATTAATTCTATATAGAATAACTTTGGGTTAATTATGAAATTAAGTAAAAGCAGAAGAGTTTCAGGTTAGAATGCGAAAAGCCCCTCTCTTCACAGAGCGGGGCTTTCAATTCAATAGGTATTAGCTTTTTTAAGGTAAAAAGATTGTATTCAGGATAACATTTGCAAAGATAACAGTTTTTTAGTCTCCTTGCAAATATTATTATATGTTTGATAACATTTAATTAAATATTCTCAGGATATCATTCTACTTGATGCCTCTCTCGTTAAGAGCCTTACTGTATCTAGCTGCATTCTGCAAATGTTCAGCATAGGTTACTGCAAAGTTGTGAGTACCACTGAAATCCTCTTTTGCACACATATATAGATAGTTGTGCTTTACATGATTCAGTACAGCATCAATACCAGCTACACTTGGAATGCGTATAGGGCCTGGAGGAAGACCTGTATTCTTATAAGTGTTGTATGGACTGTCAATGTAGAGTAACTTGTTGTAGATTCTCTTTAAATCGAAAGCCTTCCAAGCAAACTTGATAGTTGGATCGGCTTGCAAAGGCATACCTTGAGGATATTCTCCATCGCGGAATACCAGTCGGTTGTAATACATACCTGCCACCATTGGCTTCTCTCCATTGTTGGCTGTTTCCTCATCCACAATACTAGCAAGAGTGATAACCATTTCCGGAGTGAAGTTCATTGCTTTCGCCTTTGCCATACGTTCACTATTCCAGAAATTGTCACTTTCCTTCTTCATGCGATCCATAAACTTGGAAATCGAAGCGTTCCAATACATATCATAGGTGTTTGGAATGAAGATGCAAGCAATAGTTTCTGTGTTGTAGCCATATTTCTTGCAGAAAGTCTCGTTGGTAAGGGAATCATAGAGTTGCTTCTCATTTATCATCAACTTCTGACTTACTGCGTGTGCCATGTCGGCAATAGTTCTAACAGAAGGAATAGTAACATTCACAGGCTCCTGCAATCCATTCTTCATATGGCGGAAGGTAACAAAGGCACCCTGGCCAGGCTTGATAGCGAAGCGACCTGTGCGGATGTGATCTGCATAGCTGGTATGTCGAACAAGTGTCTTGAAGGCATGAAAACTTGAGCTGTTGGCAATAGGCTTCAGTTTTAAATATACAGAGTCAACATTGTCATCATCATCGATGTACACATACTCCGTGTCATTCTTAGATGACAGAGATGTGAAAAAATAAAAGTAGACAACTCCTGCTATAACAAGCAGACAAATTGCTGCTCCAAGGATATATCTACGACTTTTGGTTTGTTCCATTTTAGAGTTTTATCCGTTTAAACGTGTGCAAAGATAATAATTAAAATCGAATATTGCTTGTTGAATAATGAAAATTATCAAAAAAAACGAGTACCTTTGCATATACATTATTTATAAATGGAGGTTAAAAAGGATGAATAAGGATATTAAGTTCAATTTCGATACTTATATTTTCGATCTTGATGGTACGTTGCTCAATACTCTTAGGGATTTGGCCGCTAGTGTGAATGCTGCCTTGCGTATGCACAATATGCCTGAGAGAACGATTGAGGAGGTAAGATTATTTGTTGGAAATGGAGTGAAAAAGTTGATGGAACGTGCAATTCCTCAGGGTTTGGATAATCCAGACTTTGAACAGACTTATGCTGATTTTCGTGCACATTATATGCAGCATAATCTGGATACTACAGCTCCTTATCCAGGAGTGATGGAGATGTTGGAAAATTTGAGGCGTAGAAATAAGCGTATAGCTGTTGTCAGCAATAAATTCTATGCAGCTACCCAAAGTCTGTGTCGTCATTTTTTCGGCGACTTGGTTGAAGTGGCGATAGGAGAGCGCGAGGATATTCGCAAGAAACCTGCTCCTGATACAGTGAACGAAGCTTTGAAACAGCTGGGGGCAGACAGAAAAAAAGCTGTCTATATAGGCGACAGTGATGTCGATATACAGACAGCTCTTAATAGTGATATGCCTTGCATCAGTGTTCTCTGGGGATTCCGAGATAAGGATTTCCTCATCGAGCATGGTGCTACAATTTTAATTAATTCCCCAGAATCACTATACTAACATGTGATTCTCAGCATACTTAACTACGGTTGCTCTATAAGTGTCTGAAATTGGCACGTGAGCAGTTCCGTAGGTGAGATGAGCCTTCGCAAAATTGTCGATTGTCGTCATGTGAGCAATGTAAGAACGATGAACTCTCATAAACTCAGGACGAGGGAACAAATCGTCGAGACGTCTCATATTGATAAGACTAACGATAGGTTCTCTTTTTCCCTTAAAGTGGATCTTCACATAATCTTTTAATCCCTCGATGTAGGTAATGTCATCCAGATCTACTCTGATCATCTTGTACTCACTCTTCACAAGGAAGAATCTGTCGGAAGTGATGCTGCCAATGTTGGTTGACCCATGGAAGAAGTCTAGAGCTTTCTGGATAGAACTCAGGAAATCTTCGTAGCTGATAGGGGCTACGAGATAGTCGAGTGCGCTAACCTTGTAGCTTTCAACTGCGTAATCCTTGGTGTTGGTGGTGAAAATCACCTTAATAGCTTTGTCCAGCATTGTTGCAAACTCAAGCCCGCTCAGATCTGTGAGATCTGTGTTCAGGAAAATTAAATCGATGTGATTCTCTTTTGTTGCCTTAAGAGATTCCGCTGCATTGGTGTAGCGTCCAATCAGTTGTAGAGAAGGCGTCTGCTCGATGTATTTCTCAATTACATCGGCCATCTGCGCATCATTGTTGGTTATTAAACAGTTAAGTTTCATAGTCTATTTGTTAAAATGAAAATCAATTATTCATATCGGATAGCCTCTATTGGGTCGAGGCGTGCTGCTTTTTTCGCAGGATACCATCCGAAGAAGATACCTGTCAGTGTACATACGGCGAAGCTCATGATGATGCTCCATGGCTGAATGATGATCATTGTGTGGAGTAGTGTTTTTATTGCCATCGAAATGCCAACTCCTAGCAATACTCCAATGATTCCACCTGTTACGCTCAGCATGATGCTCTCAATAAGGAACTGATTCATAATGTCGATTCCTCTGGCACCCACGCTCATGCGTAAGCCAATCTCACGCGTACGTTCAGTCACACTCACATACATAATGTTCATAATTCCAATACCTCCTACTAGTAATGAGATTCCTGCAACAGAACCCAGCAGAATGGTAAGGGTAGTGGTGACTGTGTCCATCATACTTGAGATCTCCTCCTGACTTCGGATGGTGAAGTCATCTTCATCACCTTCCTGGTCATCGGTAGCATCTTTCAGTCCATGACTATTTCTAAGGATCTCACTGATCTGAGTCTGAGCAGGCTGGGATGCTTCTTCAGTTACTGCAGAACATACGATACCTTGTAGGTAAGTCTTGGCCATGATACGTTTCATCACTGTGGTATAAGGTGCGAGGGCAAGGTCATCCTGATCCATACCCATTGAGTTGTATCCTTTCTTTTTCAGGACACCCACAACACGGAAAGGTATTGAACCAAAGCGGACAACTTTTCCAATAGGATCTGAACCATCTGGGAACAGATTATCTACGATAGTTTGTCCTAGAACACACACCTTAGCAGCAGTCTTAATATCTGTGTCGGTAAACATTTCTCCATCAGCGACTGCCAACTGTCTGATTTCCAGATAGTCACGGTTTACACCATAGATAGAGGAAGGGGTGTTGTTATTTCCATTTACCCATTGCCCCGCACTATTAACAGTCGGACTAATAGCCGAAATGTAATCACATTGTTCTTTAATATTTTCGTAATCCTTTTGTTTTAGAGTCTCCATAGAGGAAGCATCCTGCCTGACACCTCCACGTGTATCAGCACCAGGAGAGATCATAATCATATTGCTACCCATCTCCGAGATGCTGCCTTTGATACTAGCTTTGGTACCTTCACCAATAGCCAGCATCGTAATAACAGCAGCAATACCGATGATAATACCCAATGCCGTAAGAAAAGAACGCATTTTGTTGGCGGCTATTGCCCTCAAAGCTATTTTAAAAAGATTTGCATAGTTCATTTTTATTTATTTTAATACATTGGGTAATTTTTAACTTATATTATTCATCACTATTGGCTGGTAAAGCATCCAATCCTTCCTGGGCATTCATAATGTTCTGGTTGTATTCATCTGATATGATATGTCCATCTCTTAACTGAATGTTTCGGCTGGAATAGTTGGCAATGTCTGGGTTGTGGGTAACGAAGATTATGGTTCTTCCTTCTGCATGAAGTTTTTGGAAGAGAACAAGAATCTCGAAACTTGTACGGGTGTCGAGGTTTCCTGTGGCCTCATCTGCGAGAATCACTGCAGGGTTGTTCACTAGGGCTCGTGCAATGGCTACACGCTGCATCTGTCCTCCTGACATTTGGTTCGACTTGTGATAGAGACGATCGCCCAGGCCGACAGCCTTCAGGGCTTCTACAGCTCTGTCAAAACGTTCCTTTGCCGATACACTACTATTGTACATCAGTGGAAGTTCCACATTCTCTACACTTGTGGTTTTAGGCAAAAGGTTGTAGTTCTGGAAGATGAAACCAATCTTGCGATTTCTCAAAACAGCTCGGTCGCTTCTGCTCATTGTTCTTACAGAGACTCCATCGAGATAGTATTCTCCGCTTGATGGGGTGTCGAGACATCCCAACTGGTTGAGCAGGGTAGACTTACCAGAACCTGACTTACCCATGATGGTGACAAATTCACCTTCGTATATCTTAAAACTTACACCTCGCAATGCATGAACAATCTCATCACCGACGAGAAACTCACGCTTCACGTTGTCGAGTTCGATAACGACTTTCTTCGATCCAACCTGTTCTTCTGTTTGTTTGTTGTCCATAATTACAGCAGTTGGTTCTTATTTTTTCTTATTCTTGTCTCTGTTTCTTGGGCCAGGGCCAATGAGGCTGCCTTCCTTTTCATCTTCTTCCTCATCCGATTTAGAGTGTATTGAAGTGATAACAGTCTTACCCTTTGCAATTCCCTTAAGAATCTGAGTATGTGTGCCGTCGGTCTTACCAATAGCTACAGAATGAGCTACAATATTCTTTCCCTCGAGTGTCCATACTTTGTTCTTTCCTTTGCAGTCAATGATCTTATATTCCTTGCCTACAGTTTCTTTTGTTGGGGTGAAACGAAGTGCTTTGGTTGGAACGCTCAGAATGTTGTGCTCCTCACTGGTGAAGATGGTTACATTTGCTGTCAGACCTGGTTTGAGTTTTAGGTCTTTGTTGGAAGCTGTAATCACTACTTCGTAGGTAACCACATTATTGGTGGTCTTTGCTTCCTGGCGAACTTGCTTTACAACACCCTCAAAGGTATCTTCTGGGTAGGCATCAACAGTGAAAGATACTCTTTCACCTTCTTTTACGTTGCCTATATCAGCCTCGTCAATGTCAGCTACTACCTGCATGTTGGTTAAGTCCTGTGCAATTGTGAAGAGTTCTGGGGTACTGAAACTTGCAGCAACAGTCTGACCTTCTTCTACACTCTTTGAAATTACGACACCATCGATAGGTGAAGTGATAGTAGCATATCCCATATTGGTCTGGGCGCGCTTAACTTCCTCCTGGGCAGAGAAAACTTGCTGGTTGGCAGAGTTCAAACTCTGTTGGGCAGTCTGAAAACTTAGACGTGCAGATTCAAACTCATCTGCTGATACTAAGCCTTTTTTATAGAGGGTCTGATATCTTTCAAAATTAGCTTTCTTATAGCTGAGCTCGCTTTGAGCGCTGCTCTGTTGTGCCTTTATCTGTTGTAACTGGGCTTTGGCTGAGTTCAACTGACTTGTTAGGTTTGATTTATCGAGCTCTGCGATTACCTGTCCTTTCTTTACAGGAGTATTGTAGTCAACATAGAGTTTGTCAACGATACCACTAACCTGTGTACCTACAGTTACAGAGGTAACAGCTTCTACTGTACCAGTAGCTGTTACACTACTCTGAAGTGTATGGGTGTCGACTTTTTCCTGAGTGAAACTAATCTCCTCTTTCTTATCATCGCCAGAGAAAAGCCAGAAGGCAATAGCAATGATCACAAAACCGATAACAGCGTACCAAACTTTGCTGATCTTTTTGAAATTTATCTTTTCCATATTTATCTTATATTTCCGTTTTTATAGAAGTTGAGCATATCGATATTCAGAATTGTAAGATATTTAGCTTGCAATTCATTCTGCTGGGCAGTAAGAAGGTTATCTTTGCCATTTCGAAGTTCAACTATATTCTTTAATCCAAGTGCAAACTGCTCACTAAGCAGGTCGTAACTTTCCTTAGCGCTCTTTGTACTGATTTGTGCAGACTTAAATTGGTTCTGTTCATTGGTAGCTTGAATCCAATAGTTCTCGATCGTAGAGTAGAGATTAGTCTGCTGGTCTTTTAAGTTTAAAAGTGCATTGTCTCGGGTGATAATAGCCTTGTTTACACTTGTTTTCTTTGAACGGTTATCAAAGAGTGGAATGCTTACAGAAACTCCACCACCTACAGCGAAATTATTCTTAAGCTGTGTACCCCATGCAAGTGAGTTCATAGAGGTGGTATTTGTACTCACGCCAGCATTTAATCCAATAGTCGGAAGATTAGAAGCCTTGGCAATCTTGATGTTCAGATTACTCTGGTCGATAGTGTTTTGGTAGCTCTTTATTTCTGGTCGGTTCTCGAGAGCTGCATCATAGACGGAACGCATTGACGGAATTGCCTGAAGAGCCATTTCATTTGTAGTAGTAGGAACTTCAATGTCGAACTCTTCCTCAACTTCAGTAATTTGAAGAAGCTGTTTCATTTGTCGCTTGTAATTCCTAACCTGACTTTCTGCAGAAACCACATTATATTCATCTTGAGCTCTTTGGGCTGTGAGTTGAGCCAAATCGGCCTTGCTCATCTTTCCAACATTAAAGATTTCCTTGCCTCGCTCCTCATTCTTTACACTCATTTCCAAACTTTCCTTATTTACCTTTACGGCTTCTGTAGTGTAAAGAATCTGAATATAGAGTTGTGCGATTTGTTCTTGAATGTTTTGAGAAGTAGTAATCGAGTCCAAATCAGCCTGTTGAGCTGCCAGTTTATTGAGTTTAACTTGATTTTGGTTTCTGTTACCATTCCATATTGTCCAATTGGCATTTATGCCATAGGTTCCATTGTAGGACGCTTTATCAACGGAAACTTTCTGATATCCATCGCTGCTTACTCCACTTGCAACCCAAGGTGTATATTGTACATTCTGGTTTGTTGTTGCGGTAACAGTAGGCAACAACTGAGACTTTGAGCTTAGAATATCCTCATTGGCACTCACCTTTTGAAGATGCGTCTTTTGAATGGATATGTTATTTTGCAGAGCATAATTAATACACTCTTGCAAACTCCATTGCTTTGCATTTAAGGAAAATGGTGTAATGCCTAATAACAGGGAAGCCAAAATCCTTTGATAAACTTTATTCATATAATTCGGTTTATTTCAGTAACCTTAAAATCTAACTATCTATTTATAATTGTTAGATTTGAATTATAGAATAAAGTTTAGATGGATGTTTAGTTTTTAACTATTATTTAGAAATAGTTTGCAGTCTGGCAATATATTTGCCAAGGATGTCAAACTCGATGTTTACAATACTTCCTTCTTGAATGTCACAGAAATTAGTATTCTCACGTGTATAAGGAATAATGGCAACAGTAAAGGTGTTTTCTGTTGGTTCACATACAGTTAGCGATACTCCGTTAACAGTAACACTTCCTTTGTCAACTGTAAAATATCCTTTTTGGGCCATTTCCTTATTGAGGGCATACTCAAATGTGAAATAAGTAGAACCATCAGCATCTTTGGTTGCAATACATTTGGCAGTTTCATCAACATGTCCCTGTACGATATGACCATCCAGTCGACCATTCATAATCATCGACCGTTCTACATTTACTTTGTCACCCACCTTCAGTAATCCGAGATTACTTCTTTCGAGTGTTTCTTTCATTGCAGTAACAGTATAATTATTGTCCTTGATGTTTACGACGGTAAGGCAAACGCCATTATGGGCGATGCTCTGATCGATCTTCAATTCGTTGACAAAAGAACAAGTGAGGGTGAAATCGATATTTTCTTGTGATTTGCTGATGGCAACAACTGTTGCCATTTCTTCTACGATACCTGAGAACATAATTTTGATTTTTAAAAAAGAAGGGGATCGCACGATGATGTGATGAAACTCCGAGTATCATAAGATTTGAGAGCTCTCTGCTTTTGTAATCCACCGGCTTTACAGCTTAGTCGCAAAGGCGTTTTATGTGGCCCGCCATAGGCAAGAGAAGTCTTCTCGGTTTCATAAATAATTTGATGAGTATCCCAATCGAACCGATACGACCCCCAATGTTTTACTCCTTTCTTTGTAGTGCAAAGATACACCTTTTAAGGGACTCCACCAAACTTTTTGGAATAAATTATTTTGTTGGGTCAGCCTGCTTGCAAATCTCTTCGTATAAATTATTGAAGATGTCGTGTAGCTTTCCTTTATTTTCAATGGTGTCTTGAATTTCCTTCAACTGTTTGGCATTCGGGGAGTTAGGAATCCATAATTTAATGTAGCCATTTCGGCTATATTTTTCTTCCATGTGCTTGTTGAAGCGCTCCCATTGCTCAGCCTTATCTTTTTCTGGATATTTCTCAAGTCCGTATTCTATAGCTCTTGTAAATACTTCATTGGCATCCAGGTCTCTGTCGGCTTCTGCTACAATTTTTCCATAGATGCTTCTTGGGGCTCTGCTTGCAGAAGCCCTATGGTCTTCTACAGCCTCTTTCATTATCTTAATCTGCTCTGCCGAGAACCATTTCTTCAAGCGGGCATCGGCTGATAGTATTTTCCCACTGGTGAGATGATGAATGGCGCGTGGTCCTTCCATTCCCAGGTCGTGATAGGCGGCTATGATATAAACCATATTTATATCTGCACCTGTTGCTGTTACCAGTTCAATAGAGTTACGTATGACGCGTGTAACATGACGAAGACCATGACTTTCTCCAAACTTAATGTAGCGAGGCAAAATCTGCTTCTCTACAAAGTTCATAATTTCCAAATTAATCTGTTGCTTCATACTTATTAATATAGCCAAATTTTTAGGATGCAAATTACTGTTATTATGCCAAAGAAAAACATATTTCTGGCATTTTCACCTAATACTTCATTCAGTTGCTTTCCATGATTGATTTCCTTCATCTTCTTCCATGTTTTTATATGCAAGTCTATATAGACTGCATATAGTATGCCAACTAATAGATGGGGTATTACATTTTGGCTATCTATAGCTTCTGCTATAAGTATTGAACAAATGATAGTTACTCCTGCAATTCCAAGAATTAAATATAGCAACTCTGTATTTTTTTCACCAATTCTCACCACGAGAGTCATCTTTCCATCCCTTTTATCATTTTCACGATCTCGATAGTTGTTTACTATTAATAAGGTGTCAATAATTAAACCGCAGGCAATGCTGGCGAAGAATACTTCAGGGGTAATCATCTGAAGGGGTTCTGGCATGATAACATAGTAAGTAATACATACTGGAACTATGCCAAAGAAAACCAATACCAATAGATCGCCTAATCCAAGATAGGATAGTTTGGTTGTATAAAGGAATGCAAAAAGTACACATAGAATGCCTACAACAATCATCTCTAGTCCTCCAAAATAGATAAGTGGAAGACCGATTATGCAGCCTATGGTTGTGGTGATGATGAGTCCGATTCGCATTGCCTTCAGGGTAATCCATCCTTCTGAGCAGGCTCTTTTCGGACCAAGTCGGGTTTCTGCGTCGTCATTTCCATGAAGACAGTCGAAGTAGTCATTTATAAAATTACTATCGATCTGCATAATGAAAGCGAACAGTAAGCATAATGTTGCAGGAAGAAGCTGAAAGTCATTCCATCCTGTATCTTTTAGTGCAAAAACAATACCAATCATTACAGGTACGGCAGCCCCACTTAAAGTCTTAGGTCGGGCTGCAAGAAACCATGCCTTGAGAGAATTGGTTCTTATATTCTGATTGTCTTCCATTTGCTTTTAATTGAAGAAAGTCCAACTTACACCAAAACGGAAAGTAGCGGTGTTCAAAGGATAATGAGGGCTATTGAAATATCTCTTACCACCCAAGAAGTCGGAATTGAAGTTACTCATTGATACAAAGAATCTTGTATGCTTAATATAGAAGTTTAAATAAGCATTCATCAATGGATAGTTACCCACAGTAACATTATTGCTGCCATTGTCTTGTACTGCATATTGGCCAATAGCTGGCGCATATTCCGGAGCCTCGTATTCTGTGAAGTATCTTACATCGACACCTAAATTCACATTCAAGACCTTAGCAATAAGGAACTTGATGTAGAGGTTGCTATAGACATTCAAGGTAGGAACTGCGATAATACTCTTCTTGCTTGAAAGCTGGTAGGTGAGTACGTTTTCCCAGTTGAAAATGCCATAGGTAAAGTTTTGCTCCAACTGAGCAGTGATAATGCTGATATAGTCACTCTCTTGCTTTGCCTTAATATTCAAATCACGTCTTGTTGAATCCTTGTAGTTCGTATAGCTTTGTGCAAAATAGGTGTAGTTCTTGATGTTATCATAAGCAAAACGTAGCTTAGTTTTGGTCTTAGGATAACTCAGGGTTCCCATAATACGAGCATGGGAGATGTTGTCTAATTCACTATCACTTCCCCATGAGAAATGACGTGACTGATAATGGCGATAATAGAAAGAAGGCAGGTCGTTATGCACGAAAGCATTGGCTGCAATCTGAAGAGTATCACCAAGGAATGGAATGTTTACGTCCGCATTTCCATCAATGCGGAAAGTAAGTGTACTATTTTCGTCTTTGATATTTTTTCCAGTCCATCCTGCTTCACCTGTAATGTTGAAATGAAGCAAGTTACCTTGTGTCTTGACCAACTGTCCACCTACACTTAGAGTATTCTCTGTAGATTTGTACATTTCGCCTAGAGATGTTGGTAATTGATACTGACGCAGATCATGGCTGACAAAAGCCTTGAGGCCCATTTTCATCCACTTCTGGAATCCCTCGAGCAATCCTAAAGCCAATGTGTTCTTAAGCTCTAGATGGTTGGTTTTGTCATAAATAGAATCTCCTGTAAGTTTTCCTACATTATAGAAATTATTCAGATAGTATCCTGCAGGGGTATTGTAAGCCTCGTAAATTCTTCTGTAGTTTTCAAACTTTACTGTGTGGATGAAACTAGTGACAGGAACATACTCGTTTTTTAGCCACAATGTGTCTTCGGCAGCTTTTGCTTCCTGTGCAATGATACTATCGGCTGCAGCCTTACTGTTTATGGCAATACGGTTAGTGTCTGTCTTTGCTTCCATTGTTGGCTCATCACCTGCAATTTTAGCGTCTTTTGGTCTTCCGGAGGAAGTATGCTGCTTATCATATTCTTCTTCATCAAATTCCTCACCATTTTTTTCAGCTTTTCTGCGGGCTTTATCCTTTGCCTGGGCAGCAGCGTTTTCCTTAGCTGATGCCATTGCAAACTTTTTCGCTTTGATTTCCTCTTCTGTCATTTTCACCTTTCGGTTGAAACCTATATTGTAACGGTGAGAAAACCAGACATGCTGATTGTCATTTCTGTTCCAGTTCTTTTGCAGAACAGTAGGGATTTCTGATTGTGAAAAGTTCTGGGAGAACTCTTCTGGGTGGGTGATATAGTTGTCGTTTGTGATACCACCATTTTCGGTTGCTTTTTGGTGGAGGGTAGAAAATAAGAGTTGAGCCTGATATTGGTCGCCCATATAAGATCCCCACATTGTATATTTAAAATGGGAGGTACTCTGATTCTGGTAATATCCTCGTCCGTAGAGGTAATCAAAGCGGAAGCCCAAGCCAATTCGCTTGCCTGCATTCACGGCGAACCAAGCTTTGAAGTCATCTTCTCCATTGGTTCGGTCTCCACATTCATTCAGTGTGACGTTTGTGATAGGGGATAGGGTATTGGTAAAATGGAAATTGCTTACTGGGGTTACGATGAAATCGTAAGGGTCAGTAAATAGGAAATTGCTATTTTCCTTTCTGTCGATAAATATTCTGGCAATTCGTGGTGAGCCAAGATTTCCCAATGTATTGTATTCTCCTCTGTAACCTTCAGTGAAGGTGGAGTTCATATACATGTGAGATGCTGTGTCAGGAATTGCCATCGTTCTGTCACCAAAACGCTCGTCGACAGTCCATACATGAAGTCCTCTTGGGATCACTTTGTTTGAGCCCAAGGAGTCTTTCTGGTGGTTTCTCTGAGAGGAATTTGTAATATTTCCGCTCTCGTCCACCTGGCTAAAATTATTGTTGTTGAAACCGTTATTAAAATCGGTTTGTGCCACAACGGATGTTGCAGCACAAAATATGAATAGAGTTGAAAGGAATTTCTTCATTATTTTAGTCGGATACCTACTTCGATGATTTTCAGAACAACTGCAATGAGTAATAGTATATATGCAAGTGTTGTAAGCTCGGTAGAAACGTAGATGATTAAGCCACCGATAGCAAGAAGCATAAAGATTATATTTAAAATATTGCGTACCTTGAACAAAGGGTCTGTTCTCTTGTCATAGGATATAAGGCGCTCCACACGATGATGAGGCTTAACTGCAGTACTCTCATATACAGCTTTGTTTTCCTTATTTTCGGTATTTTCTGTATTTTTAATTTCTTCTGTCATAATTATCTTCAATGAACTTTTACTAATGTTATTTATTCCATCAATAGTTTAACTTGTTCAAAGATGTCATCTTTGCGATCGATGGTTCCACGGCGGAATTTACCATAAATACGTGTCAACTTCGTCTTTTTCTTATTCAAGGCATATTTGTCTGTAATGACATTTTCCGCAGGTTCCTTGAAGCCTGTAGAGCGGTCTTCCTCGTATTTAAAGTTAATGCGTGACATTTTTAGGTCGAGATGTCCATCTTTAATTTCAGTTGTCAGATAGTAGCTTACCTTTGCACGGTCGAGTGAAAGAAAAGAACTCTGAAATGTCATCCATTCGTGTACATTGGCTGCAATTCTATGAGCAGATTTGTCCTCGAATGCAACTTTGCTCTCAGGAAATTGATCTTTTCCTTCTACTAGACTACTCAGATAGCTAAGTGCATCGTCATAAATCTGGTCTGCTGATTTACCTGGAACATCCAAGGAGAGACAGAATTCAACCTTTCCATCAGCATTTAAAGAAACAGCATTCTCCAAATACTTCGTGTCAATGTTATCGGCATTGATAACTTGACTTTGGAACTTGTCAGCTTCTGCATTAAGTTGGGCAGTTTTAGCCTTCGTCTCAGCAATTTTCTTTCTGAGTTCCTCTTGGCGGGCTTTTTCTTTCGCAATCTCTACGGCTGATTTCTGTTTTGTCTGTGCAGCCTGAGCCTTTGCTTTTTCGGCTCTGGCTTTGGCAGCTTCCATTGCTTTTTGTGCTTCTTCCAACTGCTTCTGAGCTTTTTCCAACTCAGTCTGAGTATCCTCTACAGTCTGAGCCTGCATCAATGTCGGCATTCCGAGGAGTATTGCAATAACAAAGATAAATTTCTTCATTCTCTTATTTCTGAATTAATAATCCTTGCAAAAGTACTAAAATAAGTTCTCTCCACCTAATTAATAAAGACTTTTTTAATTTCTTTTATTTATGTCTTTTATTTCTTGGTTTCAAGTTCCTTCTGCAGACGAATAATTTCATCGCGGTATTGTGCTGCTTGGAGGAAGTCGAGATCTTTTGCAGCCATCTGCATAAGTTTGGTAGTATTGTCGATGCTTTTCTGCAATTCGGCCTTCGTCATGGTCTTGACAATAGGGTCGGCAGCAAAGGTTGCTGCTTCTGGCTCGAGGTAGGCCTGTTGTGCCTTAATACTGCTATTTGTTATGCTGCCCATAGATGTGTCTTCACCTTTGCCTTGAGGAAGATTGGACTTGATTTCCTTGATAATCTGCTGAGGAGTAATATGGTTGTCCTCGTTGTATTTCAACTGGATGGTTCTTCGTCGACTCGTCTCATCGATTGTCTTTTGCATACTTTCGGTGATAGTGTCAGCATACATGATAACTTTTCCATTGACATTTCGGGCTGCACGACCTGCAGTCTGTGTCAGACTTCGATGACTTCTTAGGAAACCTTCTTTGTCTGCATCTAGTATGGCTACTAGCGAAACCTCAGGAAGGTCAAGACCCTCACGGAGTAAGTTTACACCCACTAGAACATCGTAGAGTCCAGCACGTAAATCGTTCATAATTTTCACACGGTCGAGTGTGGCGACATCACTATGGATGTAGGCTGCTTTTATATCGTGGTTCAGAAGATATTCAGTTAACTCTTCTGCCATTCTCTTGGTGAGGGTGGTGATGAGAACACGCTCGTTTCTGTGCATTCTTGTCAGAATCTCATCCAATAAATCATCAATCTGGTTTTCGCTAGGGCGGACTTCAATCTCAGGATCCAGCAAACCTGTTGGTCGAATCAGCTGTTCTACTACAACTCCTTCTGCTTCTCTTAGCTCATAGTCGGCAGGGGTAGCTGATACATAGATAGCCTGATTTAGAAGATTATGAAATTCATCGAATTTCAATGGACGGTTATCGAAAGCGGCAGGAAGACGGAATCCATATTCTACAAGGTTCTGCTTTCTAGCTCGGTCACCTCCATACATAGCACCAATCTGTGGAATACTCACATGACTTTCATCTACTACCAATATGAAATCCTTAGGGAAGAAATCCAGGAGGCAGTATGGGCGATCGCCGGCATTACGTCCGTCAAAGTATCGGGAGTAGTTCTCGATTCCAGAACAGTGACCCAATTCCTTGATCATCTCCATATCGTATTCCACTCGCTCCTTAATTCTTTGAGCTTTAATGTGATCACCAATTTCGTTAAAGTAATCCACTTGCTTTACCAAGTCATCTTGAATCATTCGGATAGCCTGCTCAGTCTGTTCCTTTGTTGTAACAAACAGATTAGCAGGATAAATCTCATATTCCTCAAAAGAAGACAGACGGTGGAAGGTGATGCTGTCAACTTCTTCGATAGAATCGATTTCATCATCCCACCAGGTAACTCGCAGGATATTATCACTATAGGCCATAAATATGTCTACAGTGTCTCCCTTAACTCTGAAGTTTCCGCGTTTAAGTTCGATATCATTTCTAACATATAAAGCATCCACTAATTTGCGCAGGAACTCATTTCTGTCGATAGTTTGTCCACGTTTAATTTTGATGATACTTTCCTCCATGGCAACAGGTCCTCCCATACCATAGATACAAGAAACAGAAGAGACAACAATCACATCCTTTCTTCCTGACAATAAAGCAGATACAGCCCCAAGGCGCAGCTTATCAATCTCCTCGTTGATGGCCAAGTCCTTCTCGATATAAGTATCAGACGTAGGAAGGTAAGCCTCAGGCTGATAATAGTCGTAGTAGGAGACATAATACTCTACAGCGTTATTCGGAAAGAATCCCTTCATTTCCTCGTAAAGCTGAGCGGCTAGGGTTTTGTTGTGGCTAAGGATAAGAGTAGGCTTATTTACGTTGGCGATTACATTGGCAACCGTAAAGGTTTTTCCTGATCCCGTAACGCCCAAAAGAACTTGGGCAGGTTCACCACTATTAATTCCTTCAGTGAGCTGCTTGATTGCCTGTGGTTGATCACCCGTTGGCTTGTATTTAGATGTTAGTTCGAACTTCATAAGATGCAAAATTACTAAAAAGCATTGTAATATGCGTTATAAAGGTTAATAAATTGCCAAAAAATGTGTTTTTTACTTTGTAAATCGGTAAAAAGTAACTAACTTTGCAACTCAAAGTTTGAAATATGAAGAAAACGATGATATTGGCTCTTGGCACTATGCTCCTTTTATCGAGTTGTGCAGGAGAATTTAACAAGGTATACAAATCCGACGATTACGCTTATAAATACGAATATGCCAAGCAGCAGTTTGCTAATGGCAAGAATACTCGTGCGATAGCGTTATTGCAGGAATTAGTTACTATGGAGAAAGGTACCCAGAATGCTCAGGAGTGCCTTTATATGCTTGCTATGGCTGAGTATAACATAAAGGATTATGCTACAGCTTCTGAATATTTCAAGAAGTACTATGACAGCTACCCTCGTGGCGTTTATGCTGAGAATGCAAAATTCTATATTGGTGAGAGTCTTTATATGAGTACACCTGAGCCTCGTTTGGATCAGAGTCCAACTATGCAGGCAATCAGCGCTTACCAGGAATATCTCGATATCTTCCCAGATGGAAAGATGAAATCTACAGCCCAGAATAGAATGTTTGCTCTTCAGGAGAAATTGGTTATGAAAGAGTATTATAACGCTAAGTTATACTATGATCTTGGAACCTATTTTGGTAATTGTACAAGTGGTGGCAATAATTATGAGGCTTGTGTGATTACTTCGCAGAATGCCATAAATACCTATCCTTATAGCGATATTCGTGAAGATTTTGCTATTCTTGTGATGAAGAGTAAGTTCGAGCTTGCTAAGATGAGTGTTGAAAGCAAGCAGTATGAGCGTTTTGAAGATGCTCAAGATGAATGTTATGGCTTCATCAATGAGTATCCAGATAGTAAGGAAAGAGGTACTGCTGAGAAGTATATTGAGAAGTGCAAGAATTTTATTTCAACACATAAGGGACCAGAAATTTAAAAAATCATTAATATAAATATGGATTATAAAAAGTCAAAAGCACCTGTAAACACCGTAACACGTGATCTTCCAAAACTTTGGGAAGAGACTGGTAACATCTACGAAACAGTAGCAATTATTGCAAAGCGTGCTAATCAGATTTCTGTAGAAATCAAGCAGGACTTGAACAAGAAGCTTGCTGAATTTGCTTCTTACAACGATTCACTTGAGGAAGTATTCGAGAATCGTGAGCAGATTGAGATTTCACGTTACTACGAGAAATTACCAAAGCCAACATTGCTTGCTACCGAGGAGTATCTCGAGCACAATATCTATTGGCGCGATCCTGCAAAGGAAAGAGAAGAGGAGGATTTCTAACTATGTGGCAGCGTAAACAAACAGTTTTTCTGGCTCTTGCGCTGATAGTGCTTCTTCTTGCTGTTTATTTCCCAATTTTTGGTATTTCGCCAACTAGTGGGATGGGAGACGAGAAGTTGCTTTTCAATATTGGTTTCCGCGGTGGAAGTGAATTGGTTTCCTGGCTTTCAGTACTGTTAGTCTTGTTGGCAGGAAGTTTTATTCTTTCATTGGTAGCTATTTTCGATTTCAAGAATATGAAGCGCCAAATGAAGTTGATTGGGGGAGCTGAGTGTGCAATTATTATTTGGTATATAGTCGTTGCATTCGAGGTTTTTGCTGATTATTCTAATATTCATTTCCAATTGGGAATTGTACTTCCTGTAGTGGCTTTGATCTTGCAGATTCTTGCAGGTCGTGGAGTCAAGCACGATGAAAACCTATTGAAGTCTGCTGATAGAATTCGATAATTTACATATTCCAGATACAAAAAATCCTGTAAGCAAAACTTACAGGATTTTTTTTGTTGGATAATATAACTTATTTTTCGTTATTGTCATCACTTGATTTTATTCCCTCTGCTCTTGCCAGGTCTTCGTATGCTTGGTTCATTTCGTTTACCAAGGTTTCATAGTTGGCAGGAGTGATACAAACTCTTTGGAAAATTCCATCCAAACCTATTTTGTCTGAATCCTCATATACATTGAATGCCTTTTCGTGAAGAAGGCTATGCATACCATCAATCATCATTCTGAAGACTGTAGCTTGATGAAGTGATTCTTTACCTGTTCCTGCGCTCTTGATACCAAGTGAGTAGCCATGCATTAAGGCTCTAACAGTACTTCGGATGGCATGGTCGGTGTCATATTCCTCCATTTCATCTCCATCTCTCCAATTTGCAAGATGCTCACTCACAGGCTGAATCTTTCCAGAAAGCAACGAATACATCTGCAGTTTGTATTCTTCCATCATCGATTCATATAGACTTCTTTTTCCACATGCAAAGCGAATGAGAAGTTTTGCAGATGTATCATTAGAGAAATGCTTGGCATTCATCTCCTTGACAGCATCCTCATAGCTCTCAAAGTTCATTGCGATGAGAAGAGGGAAGAGTACATTAACAAAGTTATTGCCGAACTTGTCATAGTAGTCGGCAGTAATTTGCTTGATGAGAAGAGGGTCTGATTTCTTTTTGGAATCTGTTTCTCTGCAGTCAATGACTCCAGAAACAAATCCCTCAAAGAAACCTCTAGTCATAGAGGCAACAACTTTATATCGGCTGATCGTCTCGCTCATATCTTATTCTTGATACTGGCGAAGTGCAGCCATTAATTCCATATTCTCACTCTTCTTTCCGATTGTGATTCTGAGGCAGTTGCCACAGAGCTTAACTTTATTTCTGTTACGAACAATGATTCCTTGTTCTACCAGATAATCGTAAATAGCTTGTGCATCTGTCATCTTGGCAAGGAAGAAGTTGGCATCACTTGGATACACGGTCTCGCAGATGGATAATTCCTTGATGGCAACTACCAGACGGTCGCGTTCTTCAAGTAAAGTCTTTACCCATTTATCAACCTGGAAAGGATCCTTCAAGGCTTCCAATGCCTGTTTTTGAGTGAGGAGATTGATATTATAAGGGTATTTCACCTTATTAAATATATCAATGATTTCCTTGCTGGCAAATGCCATACCCATACGGATAGCTGCACATCCCCAAGCTTTACTCATAGTGTTGAGCACAATCATATTAGGATGCTTAGCAAGTTCCTGACGGAAAGGCTTCTCTGCTGTGGCAAAGTCTGCGTAAGCCTCATCAATGATTACTATTCCCTGGAATTTATTCAAAACCTCCTCGATAGCCTTACGGTCGATAAGATTTCCTGTTGGATTGTTTGGACTGCAGATCCAGATAATCTTGGTATTCTCATCACACGCAGCAAGAAGCTTGTCGGCAGAGATTTGGAATTTATCATCAAGTAGAACAGGTCGATATTCCACATCATTGATATCTGCACATACCTTATACATACCATAAGTAGGTTCGATGGCAACAACATTGTCGATTCCTGGACGACAGAAGATTCGATAAGGCAAGTCGATAGCCTCATCAGAACCATTTCCCAGGAAGATATTGTCGACAGGAACTCCCTTTACCTTACTCAGTGCCTCTTTAACTTCAAGTTGCAAAGGGTCAGGATAACGGTTAAAAGGAGCATTATATGGGTTTTCATTAGCATCCAGAAAATTATGAGCCTTGTGGCCACTGTATTCATTTCTTGCGGATGAATAAGGTGCCAAGTCCCAGATGTTCTTTCTGCATAAATCCTTTAAATCTTTCATAATTGATCGTTTGAACTATGAATTCTTAATTGCATTCACTCTCAGTCGCATAGCATTGGCATGCGCTTCCAATTGCTCATTCTCAGCCATACAAACTACAGCATTGCCAATAGAACGGATACCATCCTCATCAAGATGCTGGAAAGTAACCTTTCGGTTGTAGCTGTCAAGGTTTACACCATTATATTCCAAGGCATAGCGATGGGTTGGGAGAGTGTGGTTGGTACCACTTGCATAATCACCAGCGCTTTCACAAGCATATTTGCCCATAAAGACACTTCCTGCATTGATAACCTTCTCGGCCAATTCCTCGTAGTCGTCAGTTGCCAGGATGAGATGCTCTGGTGCGTAACTATTGCTGAGGTCGATAGCTTCCTGACTGTCATGAACCAGTACCAGCTTAGAATTCTCCAAAGTTTTTTCGGCAATCTCCTTGCGAGGAAGTTTATTCAGCTGAATTTCTACCTCTTTCTGAACTTTCTCGAGCATTTCCTCTGAAGTAGAGATGAGGAGCACCTGAGAGTCTATACCATGCTCAGCCTGTGAAAGCAAGTCGGCAGCAACAAACTGTGCGTTGCTATTCTTGTCTGCGATGACACAAACCTCACTAGGACCAGCAGGCATATCGATAGCCACATCGTGGAGAGATACCTGTTGCTTGGCTGCCATAACATATTGGTTTCCAGGACCGAAAATCTTATATACTTTAGGAACACTTTCTGTTCCATAAGCCATAGCACCGATAGCCTGAACACCACCAGCCTTGAAAATCTTGCTAACGCCAGCAACACGAGCTGCAACGAGAATAGCAGGATTTACCTTACCTTCTTTATTAGGAGGAGTGCAGAGTACGATTTCCTCGCAACCTGCAATTTTGGCTGGAGTTGCCAACATCAGAACTGTAGAGAAAAGAGGAGCGGTACCACCAGGAATATAGAGACCAACCTTCTGGATGGCAACACTCTTCTGCCAGCAGGTAACACCCTTGCAAGTTTCCACTTTCTCACCAGCAAACTTCTGTGATTCGTGGAACTTGGCGATATTGCTATGTGCCAGTTTGATGGCATCAATCAATTCCTGAGAAACCAACTTCTCGGCCTCATTGATCTCCTCCTCTGTAACAGCAAGAGAATCCAAGTTGGCCTTGTCGAATTTCAGTTCGTATTCCTTAACGGCAGCATCGCCGTTCTTCTTTACATCTTCCAAAACGCCCTCAACAATGGCGTTAAGCTGGGAAACGTCCAAGTGAGGACGTTCCACAATGGATTCCCAAGAATCCTTAGAAGGATATTTTATTATATTCAATGTTCTGCGTATTACAAGATCATTTTTTCAATTGGAGTCACAAGGATACCCTGAGCTCCCAACTCTCTCAACTTTCCGATGATATCCCAGAAGCGCTTTTCATCCAATACGGTATGGATACTGCACCAGTTAGGATCGGCAAGAGGAATGATGGTAGGACTCTTGATACCTGGCAAAACCTCAGTGATTGCCTCGATCTTGTCTTTAGGAGCATTCATCATCACATACTTCTTGTCCTGTGCAGAGCGAACTGCCTCAAAACGGAAAAGCATCTCATTGAGAATCTTGTGCTTCTCTTCATCCATGCTCAAGTTGCCGATGAGAAGTGCCTCACTCTTCATAACCACCTCAACCTCGCGGAGATTGTTGCTTACAAGAGTAGAGCCAGAACTAACGATATCAAAGATACCATCAGCCAAACCGATGCCCGGACTGATTTCCACAGAACCTGTGATGACGTGGATGTCGGCACTGATACCCTTGCTCTGCATAAAGTTGCGGAGAATGTTAGGATAAGAAGTAGCAATCTTGCGGCCATTGAACCACTCGACACCCTTATAATCGATTTCTTTAGGAATAGCAAGGCTCAAACGGCACTTACTGAAGCCAAGGCGAGAGATAATCTGTGCGCTTTCGTGTCGCTCAACGAACTCGTTCTCTCCGACAACACCTATGTCGGCAACACCACTTGCAACGCTCTGAGGAATATCATCATCACGGAGATAAAGAACCTCAAGAGGGAAGTTGCTTGACTGGACGAGGAGCGTGCGCTTGCTTGCGCTCACCTTGATGTCTGCTTCAGCGAGCAGATTCATCGTGTCATCATAAAGACGACCCTTTGATTGAACAGCTATTCGTAACATATTTATATAAATTTACTCTTTTTCTTAAAAAAACATTGCAAAAATACATTTTTTTGTGGTAATATGCAAATTATGTAGTAACTTTGTGCGCAAATCGAAAATGAAAGTATATTTATCAATCTTATTTGCGCTCATTCTGTTGCTTTCGTGCTCTTCGAAGAAAGAACCAGAGGTAACACCTTGGGGCACAACGATAGGGGAGGATGAATCAACAGACTCAACTGCCTCCCGACCTCAGAGTGGTCTTTCGCTGGATGATATTCTCACCAATGGCGAAATGATTATGCTTACCATTAATGGTCCTTCTACCTATTATGATTATCACAATCATGGTATGGGTTTACAGTATCTTCTTCTGAATAAGTTCGCCAAGGAGATTGGTGTGGCTGTTCGTGTGGAAGAGTGCAAGGATACTGCTGAGATGATTCGCAAACTTGAAAAGGGAGAGGGTGATGTTATTGCCTATCCTTTATCTAAAAAGGAGAAAGGTGACTTGCTTTTCTGCGGTCCTTCAATGGTTGGTGGCCAATGGGCGGTTGTGAAAGGCAATGAGAGTCTGGCAGATACCTTGAATCATTGGTTTCGCCCTCAGTTGATTGCCGAGACCAAGGAGGAAGAGGATTTCATGCTTTCTACCCGAAGTATTACACGTCATGTTTATGCTCCGATGCTGAATGCTGGCAAGGGTATTATTAGTAGATATGATCGCGTATTTCAGTCGTATGCTCCAGCTGCCCGAATGGATTGGCGCTTGCTGGCAGCACAGGCTTATCAGGAGAGTACTTTCGACCCCAATGCCCGTTCCTGGGCTGGTGCGCTTGGTTTGATGCAGATTATGCCATCCACAGCATCGCATCTTGGTTTGCCGATGAGTCAGATTCATAATCCAGAATCGAATGTGGCGGCTGCAGCCAAGTATATGGCAGAATTGCAGGGCAAGTTCAGCGATATTCCTGATCCTAGTCAGCGCATTCTCTTTGCATTGGCAAGCTATAATGGTGGCTTTCATCATATAAGGGATGCGATGAGCCTTACTAAGAAATATGGTGGAAATCAGTATAATTGGCGGGATGTGTCGGAGTATGTGTTGAAATTGAGTACACCTGCTTATTATAACGATCCTGTTGTGAAGTATGGTTATATGCGAGGAAGTGAGTCGGTTGACTATGTTTCGCGTATCCGCTCCCGCTGGTCTCAGTATCGTGGAGTAGCTGGAGGTGGCTCATTTGGGGGGACTTTCCATGGTGTGCCTTCGGCGGCGAAACATAAGAATAAATATCATTTGTAACATTTAGCAAACTATTGGAAACATTTCATAAGGCTAACGTGCGATAAATTATGTACTTTTACCGCATGAATCATTTAATTGACATTATACCCTTATGAAAAACAAAAAACTATTTATTGCTGCAGGGCTGTTTGTTGCCAGCACGATGGCGCTACATGCTCAGCAGTATCCTTTTCAGAATCCTAAATTATCAGCTCACGAACGAGCGCTCGACCTCTGCAGTCGCCTCACCCTTGAGGAGAAATCTCTCTTGATGCTGGATGAGTCGCCTGCAATTCCTCGTTTTGGTCTAAAGAAGTTCTTCTGGTGGAGTGAGGCCTTGCATGGTGCTGCCAATATGGGCAATGTAACGGTTTTCCCTGAGCCTGTGGCTATGGCTTCTTCTTTCAATCCAGACTTGCTTTACAATATCTTTGATGCAGCCAGCGATGAGATGCGTGCGCAGTATAATCAGCGTATGCTGAATGGTGGAGAGGATCAGAAATTCCATAGTCTTTCTGTATGGACACCTAATGTGAATATTTTCCGCGACCCTAGATGGGGAAGAGGTCAGGAAACTTATGGTGAGGATCCATACTTGACAAGTGTGATGGGATGTGCTGTGGTAAGAGGATTGCAGGGTCCTGAGACTTCCAAGTATCGCAAGTTGTGGGCTTGTGCCAAGCACTATGCCATTCATAGTGGACCAGAATATACTCGTCATACAGCCAATCTCGACAATATCTCGCCTCGTGATTTGTGGGAAACTTATCTTCCTGCCTTCAAGTCATTAGTAGAGGATGCCAAAGTTCGTGAGGTGATGTGTGCTTATCAGCGTTGGAATGATGAGCCTTGCTGTGGTAGCAATCGCTTACTTCAGCAGATTCTCCGTGATGAGTGGAAATTCAAGTATCTGGTAGTAAGTGATTGTGGAGCTGTGAGCGATATCTGGCAGAGTCATAAAACCGAGCCTGATGCTGTGAAGGCTGCTGCTCGTGCTTCTTTGGCTGGAACGGATGTGGAGTGTGGCTATGGTTATACTTACAAGAGTATTCCTGAGGCGGTTGCCAAGGGTAGAATTACCCCAGGAGAGGTTGATACTCACGTAGTTAGATTGTTGGAGGGACGCTTTGATTTAGGCGAACTCGACGATCCTAGTCTGGTGGAGTGGAGCAAGATTCCTTATTCTGCTATGTCAAGTAAGAAGAATGCTCAGTTGTCTTTGGATATGGCTCGGCAGAGCATCGTTTTGTTGCAGAATAACAAGAACATCCTTCCTCTGAAGAAGCAGAGCAATGAGAAAATCGCCATTGTGGGTCCTAATGCCGACAATGAACCAATGATGTGGGGTAACTATAATGGTACACCTAATAATACCATTTCTATTTTGAGTGGTATTCGCGATCATTATAAGAATATTGTATATGTAAAGGGATGCGACCTTACTGATACGATGATTGTAAAGCCTCTTTTCAACGAGTGTGAGATGGGAGGCAAGAAAGGTCTGAGAGGAACTTTCTGGAACAACATCAAGATGGAGGGACAACCTGTGACCCAGGAATATTACGAGGCACCAATGGCTGTAACTACCGCTGGTATGCATGTATTTGCTCCAAACGTGAATGTCGAGGATTTCTCTGCAAAATATGAAACTGTATTCAAGCCAACTAAATCGGGCGAGGTTGTGTTGAATGTGGAAGGCTGTGGTCATTTCGAGGTGTTTGTGAATGGCAAGCAGGTGCAGAGATTCCATACATGGCGAACCACTCCAACTCGTACTCCTCTGGATGTGAAGGCAGGAGAGAGCTACAACATCGAAATCCGCTTCTCGTTTGTGAAGACTTGGGGTGCGAATATGAAGATCAACATCGGCGAGGAACATCCTATTAATTATAAAGAGGTGATAGCTCAGCTCAAGGGTGTGAAGAAGGTTATCTTCGTTGGAGGTATCTCTCCAGCACTCGAAGGTGAGGAAATGCCGGTTCACATCCCAGGTTTCAAGGGTGGCGACCGTACCAGCATCGAACTCCCTAGAGTTCAGCGCGATTTCATCAAGGCACTCAAGCAGGCTGGTAAGAAGATTATCTATGTAAACTGCTCTGGTTCTGCTATCGCTCTAACTCCTGAAACTCAGAATTGTGAGGCGATTGTTCAGGCATGGTATGCTGGTCAGGAGGGTGGAACTGCTATTGCTGATGTTCTTTTCGGCGATGTCAATCCATCTGGAAAGTTGCCAATCACTTTCTATCGTGATGATTCTCAGTTACCTGATTTTGAGGACTATTCAATGAAGAATCGTACCTATCGATACTTTACTGGTCAACCTCTCTGGCAGTTTGGTTTTGGAAAGAGCTATACCACATTTAAGTTGGGTAAGGCTGTTGTCGAGGATGAGCAGGAGGAGAATGGCTTGAAAACCTTCACCCTTTCTATTCCAGTAAGCAATGTCGGCAAGCGAAAAGGTACAGAAATCGTTCAGCTTTACGTGAAGGATCCTCAGGATACCGAAGGACCAAAGATTACCCTCAAGGGCTTCCAGCGTGTGGAGCTTCAGCCTGGAGAAACCAAGAGCGTGAAGATTAAGGTAGATAAAAAGACCTATGAGCTATTCGATGCAAATAGCAATACAGTAAGAGCTATCGACCATCCAATAGAGATGTATTATGGAACAAGTTCCAATCAGGGTGATCTGGTGAAATTATAAAACAAAAAAATAGCTTCTCCAAATTGGGGAAGCTATTTTTTTTAATTCTAATGATTCTTAGTTTCAGCTCGTGAGTAAGTAATAAAAATGTAATGCGAATGTTTTAACTTTTAACACTGCAAAGATACGAAACATACAGTTGTAGGTGGGGATAAATACTCTTTTTATGGGTGGAAATATTGACAAATGTCTATTTTGAACAAATAGGACAGAGGCAGGAGTGTGCATTTTGTCCGCATTTTACCTCCGCAGCCTTTTTTATTAGGAAATATGGATTAAAATCTATACTTTTGCATTCGAACAATAACTACTAAATGATATGAATAAATGTATTTACTTTCTGTTCGTTCTGCTGATAGGATGCACTTCAGAGCCTCAAGAAGTGCGTAGGAGCAATCAGCGAAATGATTATTATGAGGATATACTTCCTGCCAAGGAAGATAGTGTACTTTCGAAACTTCATTTCGGAATGAGCTATTTGGAGTTCTTGAAAGTGATGAAGGGTAAAGTGGATAGCGAGGATTATTATAAGTATCTTCTTGAAAAGGGTGATATCGAGAATTGTAGATTCGATGCAGATCTATTGTATCATAATTTAAAAATTGGAGGAGTTACTTTTTCTTCCGCGCGCGCATCTTTCGATAATGGATGTTTGAGCAAACTACGGTTATGGTTTCCTTTTGATGTCGCTTATTCTGAAGATAAAGTAGATGATTATTCCCTACAACCTTATTTATATCCTTTTGTCGAGGGTTCCGATTTTAATTATGGAGAGAAACCGAAAAGAGAGAAGATTATTAAGGGCATGGATAATGCAATATGGGTAAAACCAAATTTGGATGAGATGAAAGATTCACTTGAAAACAAAATAGGAAAAGCGAATTTATATTTAATGGACAGTAATTTAAATAACAAGTTTAATTTATGGATAGTTGATAGAAACCAAGCCCGCAATATGATATGGTATTCAAAGCATCAGATGATTTTTCTTAAAAATCCAACAGCTATGTGTGGAACTTTGTCTTCTTCGGATAAAGATGATTACATGCATTTTTATCATTCATTGATTTTAGAAATTTCACCTTATAATGCTAGCGTTAATACAACTCGTTTATATTGGTGGCCTTATTTTTTAACGGATATAATTTGCAGGGGAAATGTCATCTTTATGAATTGGGAAAAAATGAGGAATGTTATCCATTCAACTTATTAGGTAAGTGGAAAGTTGATTTTTAAACTATTCACTTTTTGATGATGTGCTTCTATATCAGAGAGCTTACCATTAAATTATCTGAGATAGGTTCATAGAGGACAATTAGGTATGGGATTCAATTGTTGTAAGATAAGTTTACTACAGTTTAATAATGGCTACATGTAAGAAACTCTGTGTGTGAGGCTAGGGGGAATAATGGAAAAAAATAAAAATAACTTTTTATTTTTTATTTTTCAGCTCCTAACTATCTGTACAATAACGCTTTTGGCTGAAAGCAATTATTTAGCTTGGATAATTCATAGAAAGATCATCTTAGCATACTTCTCCCCCGCGAGCGGGGGAGATTGAGATTAGGCATACCACAAGATTAAGCAGCAAAGCTATTAAGAATTAGCAAATAAAGTTAGTTGGAAGGTATTGGTTTATGTAGATAGTGGCTTCTAATTCTATATATACAGTATAGGGATTGTAAATAGGCGGTTTAGGAGTGCTAAACCGCCCATTTAGCACCCCTAAACGCACGAGTTAGCTTTTTTAACAGTTCTACTTAAATTTTTACAATCGCGAATTCAACAAGTAAGTGCCAATTTTCTTATCTTTTTCATAAAGCACTCATGGAGAGAATATTTTAGCTACTATCACTAAACGATGTCCCTTTTATCCACCTTTCTTGATAATTGAGATAATTGCTTTCAGCCGAAACGGCTGATTTATACATAGTTAGAGGATGAAAAACAAAAAAATTAAAAAGTTATTTTATTTTTTAAACCTCCTGTGAATAATAAATGAATATAATAATACTTTTATGAGTTATCCAAGCTATAACTTGTTAGCAACTAAGAATTTTGTTCAAAACTGAATGATTTTGAACTAAATATTTGGTGTCAAACGAGAAAAACTTTACTTTTGTACCTATGTAATGCAAAATGGATTAGATAGATTATATCACAAAAAACTATTTCTATGAAAAAATACATGATTTACATTTTTGCTGCAACCCTCATGGCTTGTGGTTCACAAAAATCAGAAAATGGCAATCAACTTGTGGCAGATACTACAGCTGTAGTTGCTGATACTGTAGCTCCAAAGGATTCTCTGGCAATGGTTGAAGAAGAGGACAAATTGCTGAAGACCCTTCTCCCTGATTTATGTTCCCGAAAATTCCCAACGGCAGAAGAGATGAAAATGTGGGATCTCGTAATTGATAAAGATGTAGAATACAAAAAACTTCCTGTTCTAGCTCGAGCTTTAGTAAGGGCATATTTTGGAAAACAATTTTGGGGATGGAATGGCGATACTGAACTAAAATGCCATGATGATTGTGCGTTTGCTCCTGTTAACGGTGATTTTTATGCGACAGGTGATGAAGGTTGGTATGGAGTTTGGCCTAAAACAGTAGTGGCTTCCTCCATATCTCATAATGAAGGCACCAACTACGATGTAAAGGAGATTGTAAGGGATGGCGTTATAAAGCCTTGGTGTTCTGCTGTCGGAAAGGCAGAAGGGGCAACTGTTACTTGCAAGTTCAAGTTAGACAAAATGAAACCTAAACTTACAATGATAGATTTGAATAATGGCTTTTGCCATACAGAAAAGCAATGGAAAAATCATGGACGTGTGGCGAAATTACAGTTACTTCTTGATGGAAAGCCACTCAAGACCTATGACTTAGAAGATACCCCCGATAATCAGGTGTTGGACATTAAGCCAATCTCACCAAAGAATCTAAATACACCATTTGAGTTAACTTTCAAAGTTCTTAAAGTTTATCCAGGAGCTAAATATAATGATGTCAGTATAAGTTTTCTATCTTTCTCAGATTCAGATGGAGCTGTTTTTGAAGACGAAGAAAGTAAAGAATCTTATTAGGAAATTAACTGTCGCAAATTCACAATAGAAGTGCAATTTTCCAAGGTGTAGAGGTATGAAAATCTAATACTTGAAAACACCGAGGGGTTTGGGG
>CAJOPE010000128.1 GCA_905236815.1 uncultured Prevotella sp.
AGGGGGCTCGAAGCCCCCGAGAACATCATCTCAAAGTCTGACTATTTCGCTAGCTACTGCAAACATAGTAACTCTCTTATCTCTCCCACGAGTGGGCGAGAAGATTTTTAATTACTACCAAGTAGAATATCTATGAATTATCCGGGTTAGTTATCTATTGCTCAACTTTGAGCATCCTACTTTGCAAGGCTGTGGTTTTCTGTAAAAGAAGGATGCTCAAACTTAGGCTTTATGATTTTTCCAGCCTAGCTCTCTTTTGTCGGAAGTAGAAATGGATAATGCCACGATCGGCTAGTTAATGTTAAATTCATTGGCTATTTCTTTACTCAAGTGCTAAGTTTTTGTAAATTGTTGCCTTGATTTGGGGAGAAATGACCGCTAAACCCGTTATGGATTTCTCTGTTTCAGAAAAAAGTTGTATCTTTGCACCTAATAAATAAAGAAAAACGTAAAATAACAATTATAAAAATGGCAGAAGATAATTTCAAGAAAATCGTTGGTCATTGCAAGGAGTACGGTTTCGTATTCCCAAGTTCAGACATTTATCCTGATGGACTCTCAGCAGTCTATGACTACGGACCAAACGGTGTAGAACTTAAGAACAATATCAAGAAGTACTGGTGGGACAGTATGGTACTTCTTCACAATAATATCGTTGGTGTGGATGCAGCCATCTTCATGAACCCAACCGTATGGAAGGCTTCTGGTCACGTAGACGCATTCAACGACCCATTGATCGACAACCGCGACTCTAAGAAGCGCTACCGTGCTGATAACCTCATCGAGGACCAGATCGGTAAGTACGAGGAGAAGATCGACAAGGAAGTTAAGAAGGCTGCCAAGAAGTTCGGCGATGCTTTCGACGAGGCTCAGTTCCGCGCTACCAACCCACGCGTGCTCGAGAACCAGAAGAAGCGTGATGCTTTGCACGAGCGCTACTCTGCTGCTATGCAGGGACCAGACCTCGAGGAGTTGAAGCAGATCATCATCGACGAGGAAATCGTTGACCCAATCTCTGGTACAAAGAACTGGACCGACGTTCGTCAGTTCAACCTTATGTTCTCTACTGAGTTCGGTTCAACAGCAGGTGCTACCAACAAGGTATACCTCCGTCCTGAGACCGCACAGGGTATCTTCGTAAACTTCCTCAATGTTCAGAAGACCACCCGTCAGAAGCTTCCATTCGGTATCGCACAGATTGGTAAGGCATTCCGTAACGAGATCGTAGCTCGCCAGTTCGTATTCCGTATGCGTGAGTTCGAGCAGATGGAGATGCAGTTCTTCTGCCAGCCAGGTACAGAGATGAAGTGGTTCGAGTATTGGAAGAAGGCTCGTTTGGCTTGGCACCAGGCACTCGGCATGGGTACTGAGAACTATCGCTACCACGATCACGAGAAGCTCGCATTCTATGCTAATGCAGCAACCGATATCGAGTTCAAGATGCCATTCGGCTTCAAGGAGGTTGAGGGTATCCACAGCCGTACCAACTACGACCTTTCTCAGCACGAGCAGTTCAGCGGTACAAAGATGCGCTACTTCGATCCTGATACCAACGAGAGCTACGTACCTTACGATGTTGAGACATCTATCGGTGTTGACCGTATGTTCCTTTCTGTTATGTGCCACAGCTACGAGGAGGAGAAGCTTGAAAATGGCTCTAGCCGTGTAGTTATGCACTTGCCAGAGGCTTTGGCACCAATCAAGTGTGCTGTATTGCCATTGGTAAACAAGGATGGTCTGCCAGAGAAGGCTCAGGAGATTGTTGATGAGTTGAAGTTCCACTTCACCACACATATCGAGGCTAAGGATTCTATCGGAAAGCGCTATCGCCGTCAGGATGCCATCGGTACTCCTTTCTGCGTAACCGTAGATGGTCAGACACTCGAGGACAACACTGTAACCTTGCGTTATCGCGACAGCATGGATCAGGAGCGTGTATCAGTAGATAAGCTTCGTGAGATCATCGAGGACCGCGTAAGCATCACCTCAGTATTGAAGAAGTTGGCTACAGCCATCAAGGAGTTCTAATCGAGGATTTAAATCGACAAGAAAAACTAGAATGGGTATATTAAATAAGAGAATATCGTGGATGGGACTGGCAGTGTGCTGCCTGATGTCCCTCCTCGTTTTCACAAGCTGTAGTGAGACAGATGAGGAGCAGGAGGAGTATGTATATGTAGAGCGCACTCTCAACGACTCAACTGTTTACGATTGGAAAACAGGCAATGACAAGGCTTTTGAGGATACCTTGAAGTATGCCAAGCAGCAGATTGCTAATGGCGACACTTCCTGGAAGGTGATTCTCAACTGGTCGTTCGACCATCAGCAGGCAAATGGTTCTGGCACTACTTTGAGCTATGGCAACGATAGGTATATCGTGATGCACATGCTCGAGGAGGGCAAGGGAACAACAAATCCTGCTTATTCCGACTCAGTATATGTGAACTATCGTGGCCGTTTGCTTCCATCTCGTACTTATAAGAATGGTTATGTTTTCGATCAGAGCTATAAGGGCCAGTTGGATAGCCGCTACTCTTCACCTTCCGAGTTCAAGGTGAGCGCATTGGTAGATGGCTTCACCACAGCATTGATGAATATGCATGAGGGCGATCGTTGTATGGTTTACATTCCATATTATTTAGCTTATGGTAGTAATTCCACAACCTCAATTCCAGCCTATTCTATGTTAAGGTTCGATATACACTTGGCTAGAATCGTTAAGAAATAAAATTCCAGGCTTTCTCTTCGGGTTTCGAAAACCTTTTTGGGGAAAAGCATTTGGATATACATATTATAATATAGGTAGTTGTCTTTCGGGATGGCTACCTATTTTTTATTGAAAATATGTCACTCAACATGTTTTTAACATTGTGTTCGCACACAACACTTGATTTAAATCAAGAAAAAGCGACTTTTTTATAAAATTGGAAGCGAAAATTCGTAGGGGTTTGAAAAACTCCTTACCTTTGCAAGCGTAAAAAGGATAAGGTATTAGTAAGGTAAGAAATAAGATTGTTCAGGAAGGTTTAGTTTTAGGTAATATAAGGTTTTTCAGGATTTAGGGTTTAGTTTTTCAGGTAAAATAAAGATTGTTATTCACAGGAAACGGATTTATTAGGTTATTAGTTTAAGGTAAATAGGAGTAAATTTAGATAAAGGTATTTAGTTTTTAGGTAAAATAAAGATTGTGTTTAAAGGAAATTAAGTTGAGCAATAAAATTATTCGCAAAATGACATGATGTTATGGCGATTCCAATTTAAGTGGAACCGCCTTTTTTTTGTTTATAATTCATCTTCTGCTTTTTATTTCGTATATTTGCAAGCGGATTTATTAGGTAGGGGATAGACAATATATTTAGGATAAGAGGAAAAAATGAGCAAGACAACCGATCTTCTTTTGGAAAATATTCGTATGGGCCGTGCACTAACGAATGGTGAGAAACTCAATCTGATCATAGGACTGAGTGTGCCTAGTATGTTGGCCCAGGTCACGTCTGTGCTTATGTTTTTCATCGATGCTGCTATGGTGGGCCATCTCGGTGCCGCCGCTTCAGCCTCGATCGGTCTTATCGAATCAACCACCTGGCTCATGGGCAGTGTCTTAGGAGCCGTTTCTACCGGTTTCTCCGTTCAGGTGGCCCATTTCATTGGCGCCAACGACTTCTTCAAGGCCCGTCAGGTATTCCGCCATGCCTTGATTTGCGGAATGATATTCAGCATTATTCTTGCCATCGTGGGATTGTGCATTGCCACTCCATTGCCCTATTGGCTAGGAGGTGGAGCCGATATCGCCAACGATTCCACTCATTATTTCATGATCTTCTCGCTGGCCATGCCATTCATTCTGCTTTTCCACATATCAAGTTCGATGTTGAAGAGTGCCGGCGATATGAAGACGCCATCGGTGATGAGCATCGCCAACTGCTTTTTCGATGTCATCTTCAATTACCTATTTATATATATATTGGAATTAGGCGTGTTGGGAGCCGCTCTTGGCACTTCGCTGAGCTATCTCATTTCCTCGATCGTGATGACCTATATGGCGGCCATGAAGAGCAAGATACTGGCTTTGCATCTCGATAAGGTGAAATTCGAGTGGGTATCCGATTATGTTCGCAATGCACTGAAGATTTCCACCCCAATCGCCATCCAGTCGATTTTGATGAGTGGCGCTCAGATTGTGAGTACGCTCATTGTTGCCCCATTGGGCAATATCGCCATAGCTACCAACAGTTTTGCCATTACAGCCGAGAGCCTCTGCTATATGCCAGGCTTTGGTATAGGCGATGCCGCAACCACCTTGGTGGGACAGACCTATGGTGCCAACCGAATGGATTTATGCAAGAACTTCGCCCACATGACGGTAGGCTTAGGTATGGTTGTAATGACCTTTATGGGAGCCGTTATGTATATTTTCGCCCCAGAGATGATCGGATTATTGAGTCCTGTTGAGGAGATCAGAGTATTGGGAACCGAAGTATTGCGTATCGAGGCCTTTGCCGAGCCATTCTTTGCTGCTGCGATTGTTACAGCAGCGGTATGTGTGGGAGTGGGCGATACCTTGAAGCCAGCCATTATCAACTTGGTAAGTATGTGGATGGTTCGTCTCACCCTGGCCTATTGGTTGAGTCAGAGCATGGGCTTGAAGGGTGTATGGATTGCCATGGCAATCGAGCTTACTTTCCGAGGCATTCTCTTCCTTATACGTTTATTCCGAGGGAAATTCGCGAAACATTAAATGTTTGGCATACCCTCTCTCTTATCTCCCCCGCGAGCGGGGGAGAAAATAAAGTTGGTAGTCGTGGCAATGACGTCGGAGACGTCACCCTTTCGGGTAACTGCTGGTGCTTGCACCTGCAGATGAATGACACCGACTGAAAGTCGTACCGCTCTCCCTCGACAGAGGGGCTTATAATCTCCATCATCTAATGAAGGTTGCCCTTTGCCTACAGGATATACCCCTCTGTCGAGGGAGAGCGGTACGACTTTCAGTCGAGATTCCAATCCTAGGGTGCAAGCACCCTAGGTTACCTGAAAGGGTGACGTCTCCGACGTCAACTGATCGTCATCAATCATCGCCTCGTGGCATATTCTTCTAAATAACATACTTGTTATATTCTGCTTTTATTTGTAGATACTACAATGGGAACTCTTTTATCTCCCCCGCGAGCGGGGGAGAAGATGTTTGCTGTTTTTTGCATGCCGTTTATTCTTTATTTCTTATCATTCATCCTTTTCTGATATGAAATTGAGTGTACTATTTTCTATATTTTCCCTTCTTCTGAGTGTACTATCTTCTATATTTTCCTCCTTTTAGGTGTACTATCTTCTACATTTTCCCCCTTTTGGGTGTACTATCTGCTAGTACACCTAGAGGTATGGTGTATTACTTTAATAGTACACTAATTCTTAAAATGTCTTTCAAAACACTTGGTTTGTGGTATATTTTAGTTAATAACAGTAAAAATTGAGAAGATTTTTACCCCATTTTCTTGCATCGTATTGAGAAATGCACTACTTTTGCAGTGTAATACTTCAGTAGTACACTACTACAAAAGTACAAAACATAAAAATTTATAAGAGAACAATATTAAAAACACCCCGGCCGAAGAAATTCAGCCTTAAATAAAAAAAATTATGGAAGCAATTATCACAGCAGCAACAGTAGCAACAATGTTTTTCAACGTAGCAAATTCTTCAGTAAAGAATGGTTTTAACTATAACGCTACATTAGAAGGTGACAAGATCGTAGCAGTAAATGTTTACGATGCTAGCAG
The DNA here is from genome assembly GCA_905236815.1 of uncultured Prevotella sp. Classification (GTDB taxonomy): domain Bacteria; phylum Bacteroidota; class Bacteroidia; order Bacteroidales; family Bacteroidaceae; genus Prevotella. Next base: position 5,778 of record CAJOPE010000128.1, read on the forward strand.
CAAGTATCTACAGAATAAGATGCAGTATTCTTATTCTTACGATGAGAACTCTCGCCTTGTTAAGAAAACTGCTCAGAAGTTCAATACTGTTACCAACAAGTGGGAGAATGCTTACGAGCTTGTTTACACTTACAGTGAGAATGGTTACACACTCTCTCGCAATAACTGGAATGCAAAGACTCAGGAGTTCGAGAATGCTAAGCAGATGATGGCTTATCAGATGGTAAACAAGGATGTAATGGCTGTTAGTACTTACAAGTGGGACGATGCAACCAACGATTTCGCTCAGACAGAGAATATTTTGGTTATGAGTCCTCAGCAGGAAGTCCTCTACAGCTTGAGCGAAAATATTGAGAAGTAATCCTATCAACATCACCCCTATAAAATACACCCCTATAACACCCCCCAAAAACACCCCAAACTTAACAATTAACTTTTAACGAGAGAATTATGAAACGGTCTTTAGAACTCTTTTTTGTGGGCCTGATGATGATGGCAGGAACCTATCTGATGGCCCATATCTTCTGCGAAATCTTCGAACAGCGCTATGCTTGGGATAGCGAGCTGATGTATAACCTCCTTGGAATTGTCTTTTTTGTCATTCTGCTGGTTGGAAGTGTGAATGCTCGCTATTTTTACCAGAAACATGGAGAATTTCCCAAAAAGACCTGGATTGCCGACTTTGGAGGCAATAAATGCAGGAATACTGCGGTTATCTTGATGAGTAGTTTAATGGTAATCGCGAAAAGTTATCCTTATATTAAAATGATGTTGTTATGATTGAAATAAAGAACCTCACTTTCGCATATAAAAATGCGACCAAAAGAATATTCAGAAATCTTGATCTCAATTTCGAAGAGGGCGGTATCTATGGCTTGCTTGGAGAAAACGGAACTGGTAAGACAACACTGCTTTATCTGATGGCCGGCCTTTATTTCCCAACCGATGGAAATGTGCTGATAGATGGCGATGAGGTGAGTAATCGTAACAAGGAAACGCTCTCGAAATTTTTTATCATCCCTGATGAGTTTGATTTCCCAGATACAAGTCTTTCCACTTTCCTGAAATTGCGTACTCCTTATTTCAAGGATTTCTCTTTCGAGCTTTTTGAGGAGAATCTCCGACTCTTTGGAATGGAAGGCGATTGCATGCTTCGCAACCTCTCATTGGGACAGAAGAAGAAGGTGATGATTTCCTTCGCCTTGGCAACAGGCGTGAAGGCGCTGCTGATGGATGAGCCTACCAATGGCTTGGATATTCCATCAAAGAAAATCTTCAGAAAGGTTATCGCCCGAAATATGCGAGATGATCAGACGATTATAATGTCAACCCATCTGGTACACGATGTGGATAGTCTGCTCGACCGCATTGTTGTGGTAAAGCAAGGTGGACATATCTTTGAATCCACCATCAACGAGATCGAGCAGAAATACGCTTTCGAATATCGCACGAAAGACGAAATGGACGACGATGTGCTCTACTATGAGCCTAGTCCACAAGGCAATGCAACACTCTCTCTCTTAAAAGAAGGCATGGAGGAGACTCCAGTAAACCTGGAGCTCTTCTTCAATGCCATAACCTCCAATAAATTGTAAGAAAATGAAGAATCTAGATATGAATACCGTTAAGTTGCTTCTTCGTGAAGACTATGAACTTAACAAGAAGAAAATATGGATCGTATTGAGCGTTGTTGCAGGACTTTGTTTTGCTATCACCTCTTTCTTTGGATTCAAATATAGAATATTGGGTATTAGCAAAGAAACAGAAAAGTCAATGGAAGTACTTTCGTCTACTTTTAACTGGAATTTTTCTGCATTACAAATAGAGGCTGTAAATTCTTTCGAATATTCACAATTTGTTTTTTATATAGCCTTACTGCTTGTAGCTTCTTCTGCCTTTAGCAATTTATCGGAAAAATCAGGCGATATTGATTTCTTAACCATCAAGGCTAGCAATCTGGAAAAATGGACCAGCAAGATAAGCTATGTTCTTTTGTTTTGTCTAGCTGTTTATGTGGCTTATATGGCAGGTATCGTTCTATCAGGTTTGATGGGATATGTTTTCTATCCAAAGTATTCTGCCGCATTATGGCCATTTTTTAATTCATTTGAAATCTATAAAATGTTAGGTATCAATTATAGTCCATTCCTTTTGGAAAGTTCAAGCAGATTAGCGGCTTTAGGTACTCTTTTTGCGATGATTTATGGCAGTATAGTCTTCCGTCGCCATGCATGGTTAATTAATGCCGCTTGTTTTGTTGTGCTGCTGATAATGTTTATATTTGGTTTTGGCGCAATTGGAGGCTATGTTGGATATCATGCGGCCGTAACAGGAAAAGAGCTCAATATGCCAAAAATGCTTTCCGAATTTATGAATATCGCCCTGAATATAGGAGTAGCAGTAGCCTATACTTTCTTCCTCATCGGCTCAATCCTGTTAAGAAAGAGCTATACCACCTTCTGCCACAGACAGTTGGAAATGAGAAAAATCAAACGCATTAAGAAATAACGAGAAAAGAATATGAATTTTAGTAATGACAAGGCGATATACGTTCAGATGGCCGATCGCCTCTGCGATGACATCATCGCAGGGACCTATAAGGCCGACGACCGTATACCTAGCGTAAGAGAATATGCCGTAATGCTGGAGGTGAATACCAACACAGCAGTGAAGGCATACGACCTGCTCGCAAGAGAAGAGATCATCTATAATAAAAGAGGTCTCGGATATTTTGTGAGCGAGGGTGCAAAGGAGCAGATCATCGCCTCCCGTAAGAAGAGCTTCCTCGAGCAGAGTCTGCCGGAGTTCTTCCGCCAGATGAAACTCCTCGATATTGATATCAAGGAAATCGACAGCGAATGGGAAAAGGCATCTGCCCAAGGCACAAAAAGTGAGTAACTAGAGATTTTATTATACATTTAAAAATCGGTAAGATGATTGAAATAGAACAACTTTGCTTCGGATATAAGGGAGAGGAAAAACAGGTATTTGAAGACCTGAACCTTACTTTCGAAGAGAATAAGATATACGGTCTGCTGGGTAAGAACGGTATGGGTAAGAGTACTTTGCTCTATCTCATTTCCGGTCTTTTGCGTCCAAAATCGGGAAAAATTTCTCTGAATGGCATTCCTACCAAGGAGAGAAAGGTGGAGACCTTGCAGGACATTTTCCTCGTTCCTGAGGAATTCGATATGCCAAAGATGTCGCTAAAGAACTTCATCAAGATGCACAAGGATTTCTATCCGAACTTCAATGAGGAGGTGCTTCAGCAGTGCCTGAGAGATTTTGAACTTGACGAGGCTCCCGACTTGAAGAAACTTTCCATGGGACAGAAGAAGAAGGTGTATATGAGCTTCGCCCTTGCAGCAGGCACCAAGGTGCTTCTGATGGATGAGCCTACCAATGGCTTGGATATTCCTTCGAAGAGCTTGTTCCGCAAGGTGATTATGCAGAATATGCAGGAGGATACCACCCTCATCATCTCCACCCATCAGGTACACGACATCGAGAGTCTGCTCGATCATATCATCATCATCGACAACAGTAAGATTCTGATGAACGAGACGGTGGCCGATATTACCGAGAAATATAGCTTCACCTTCCGCCATCCAGGCGACAATGAGGGAGTACTCTATTCGGAGCCTGCCCTACAGGGAAATGCCTCTATCACCTTGAAGCAGGAGGATGAGGAGGAAACAGCCCTCAACCTGGAGTTGCTCTTTAATGCGGCAACAAAGGGAAAACTTGGGTAATGAAAAAAGTAAAAATGTAATCGTATGAGTTTTAATATACAACGGTGCCGGAAGTTGATGAGCTGGAACTTCCTGAATGATGCCGAGAAAAACATCCGAAGCGTGGCAATCATTACCTTTGTTATCGGTTTTATTGCGGGAATGCTTGTCTTTATGACGAACACAAAATATGCCGGATTGTCTTTGAGTGATCCCGCTGTGATGGAGCAGTTTGAGGAGGATAGAAACGCGAATATTGTTACTTTATCTATCTTGGTAATATTCTCGCTGTTTTTCTATAGCCTTTACCTTTTCAGTCATGCGTTTGGCAACAAAGGTAATAGGCCCAACACTATCAGCTATCTGATGCTGCCAGCCAGCAATCTGGAGAAATTCGTAGGTAGATTGGTGTATATCGCTTTGCTTTCTATCGCAGTGATGTTTGGCGTATATGCAATGGTAGAACTCCTTCGCCTACTGCTGGATGCCTTATTGAGTGGTCCGAATGTAGGAAGTTCAATCACTTGTATGGAATCGATAGTAAGTAGGTTGCTTTTTGATACCGAACCAGGATCGGCATCGGAATTTATTCGCGGATTTACGGATGCAACTGCAGGGGTAGAGAACTCAAGTGCTGCATTGGAAGAAGAAATGTATTCTCCAAAATCCATCCCTTCTCATTCCATGTTTTCATTTATTCCATCTGTTCTTGGATAAGCTGTATTGCCATCTGTGTATGGTCAAGTGCCAAGTTCAATAAGGCAAGATACTGGCTGGCTTTGCTGGGTATATTTCTGCTCTCCTTTGTAGAGGGAATACTGAAGATGCTTCTTCCTGAAAATGATGTAGTGATATTCTCATTCTTTATAGTATTCGATTTGCTGGTGATTTGCGGATTCCTCTATTGGTCTTATCAGCTCTTCAAGCATAAGCAACTGATGGACCGCTCATTTACGAACTCATTAAATTAATGTCCCTATGAAGTCATTCTCATTTAATAGATTCTGGAAATTAGTAAGATATGAGTATTATCCAAATGGAATCCCTATGGGATTGGGTATCGCATTAGGTTTGCTGGTGCCATTGCTGGTGATCTATTTCTTTACCTATTTGGAGACTGTAAATATATCCATCAACGAAGTGAATGTTGATTCCCCAGTTGGTGCCACTTTTGGCGTGGGCTTAGGACTCTTCGCTGCTTCGGGCATGCTTTTTCTCTTGAAATTGGATGATAAGAAATCCCGTCAGAGCTATTTCATGCTGCCAGCATCTTCTTTGGAGAAGTACTTGGCTCGTATGTTTGCTTCTGTCACCATAATCTTCCTGGCCTTCAGTGCAGCAGTATTGGTAGTGAATGCATTATTTTATCTGCTGGTAGGTATGAAAGAAGGCTTTTCGGCTGCCACTTGTCCGTTGTTTATGATGGGGCACAAGATGCATCGCATCATTCCAGGTGTGCTGGTTTTTGTGTTGATGCCTCATTCCTTCTGCGTGCTGGGTGGCGTTGTTTTCCGCAAGAAGCCTTATGTGTTCGTGTTCACCATCATCTCGGCCATTGTCGTTCTCTTTGCTTTGGTTCGACTGGTAAATATGTATAGCGACTATCTTGCTGATAATGATATATGTTTGTGGATTGATAGAGATGTATATTATACCGTGCTGAATGTGGGTTCTGTTTTCATCTCTGGTATTTTCTACTACCTGTCTTATCGCATTTTCAAGCGCATTCAGGTTACAGGCAATACTTTCTTCAACCTTTAAATAATAGCAGTATGAAAAGATATGGATTTTTGCTTGCAGGTTTGTTGATGAGCCTCTTTATGACTTCCTGTCATTATCAGAAAGTGGGGGAGACGATAAAGCAGAAGAAATCGCTGAAGCCTTTCAAATATATTAAGGTGTATGATAATGTTATTGCTAACTTCGAGTATTCGGATACCTATAATCTCACTTTCGAGACTACTCAGCTTCAGATGAAGGATTTCTGGATGAAGCAGGATAAGGATACCTTGAAGATTGGTTGTCGCTATCAGGATTTCTATAAGAACAAGCGTACCTTCGGAAAGGCGGCTGCTTCTTATTTTGCCACAATCAAGGCTCCATCGCTCGAGGGTGTCTTTGTGCAGGATTATGCTTCTTTCGACTGCTTGAATGATACGCTGAAGGAGAGCCGATTTATCTTTAATGGTGAGATGGTGAGTAGCGCAAAGCTGATGTTGGATTGCGATACATTTATAGTTAATCGGTATAACTCAGAAGAGGAAAGTGAGCTGAAGGGAAAAGTGAACTATCTGATACTTCCGAAATTGACAAAGGATTATGAGGCCGATAATCTGGATTTGAAGCAACTGAAAAGTAAAAAAACAATTAAATAATGAATATTTGGTGCAAATCGCAGTAAAAAATCTTGCAATAGCGATTAAATATGCGTAACTTTGTATCGAATTTGAATATATTAAGAGAGTAAATTAAAATCAACTATTAATATTATGATGAATTTAAAACATCTATTTGTGGCAGCATTGTTGATGCTGGGTGCTGGTAGTACCTTTGCGCAGCAGATGCCACCTATCCCTGTTGACAAAAATGTACGTGTAGGAAAGCTCAGTAATGGACTTACCTATTACATTCGTCACAATGAGTTCCCTAAGAATGTAGCTAACTTCTACATTGCTCAGCGCGTTGGTTCTATCAATGAGAACGACGATCAGCGTGGTCTGGCTCACTTCCTTGAGCACATGGCTTTCAATGGTTCTGAGCATTTCAAGGGGAATGGTATCATCGATTTCACCCGTTCTTTGGGTGTGGAGTTTGGTAGCAACTTGAATGCCTATACCTCTATCGATCAGACCGTTTATCGTATTTGCGATGTTCCTACAACTCGTCAGACAGCCCTCGACTCTTGTCTTTTGGTTTTGAAGGACTGGTCAAACGGCTTGACTCTCGATGCTAAGGAAATCGATAAGGAAAGAGGCGTTATCCACCAGGAGTGGCAGATGAGAACTTCTGCAGGTCAGCGTTTCTACGAGAAGTATCTCCCTGCTCTCTATCCAAACAGTAAGTATGGCTATCGTTTGCCAATTGGTTTGATGAGCATCATCGATAACTTCAAACCTAAGGCACTTCGCGACTACTATAAGAAATGGTATCGTCCTGATAACCAGGCTATCATCGTTGTTGGTAATGTGGATGTAGACCATGTTGAGGCTGAGATCAAGAAGCTCTGGAACGGTGTAGTTGTTCCTAAGGATGCAGCTAAGGTAATCGACGAGCCTGTTCCTGATAACAATGAGCCTATCTATGTATTCTATAAGGATAAGGAGCAGCAGTATAGTCTCATCCAGGTAATGATGAAGCACGATGTAACTCCTGATTCTCTCAAGACCAATATGATGTATTTGATTGAGGGATATGTTAAGGATATGGTTTCATCAATGCTGAACAGCCGTTTTGCAGAACTCTCTCAGGAGGCTGATTGTCCTTTCGTTGAGGGCTTTGCACAGGAAGGCAACTATATGATCAGTAAGACAAAGGATGCTTTCATGGGCTTGGTTGTTCCTAAGGAGGGTAAGGACCTTGAGTCTTTGTCAACACTCATCCGTGAGTTGATGCGTGCTCGCCGTTTCGGTTTCACCGCTACAGAGTATGCTCGCGCTCAGAGTGATTACCTCAGCGGACTCGAGAAGCAGTTCACCAACAAGGATAAGACCGAGAATAAGGTATATTACAACCAGTATGTTGGTCACTACCTCAGCAATGAGCCAATGCCATCTATCGAGGATGAATACAACACCATGAAGATGATCGTTCCTAACATCCCTGTTGATGCTATCAACGAGGCAGCTAAGGAACTCATCTCAGAATCAGATACCAACCTCGTTGTAACCGAGCAGGTTCAGGAGAAGGATGGTAAGACTTATGTTACTACCGACCAGTTGAAGAGTACACTCGAAAGCGCTCGTGCTGAGAAGCTCACTGCTTGGGTAGATAATGTAAAGCAGGAACCTCTCATCGAGAAACTCCCAACAAAGGGCCTTATCTTGAAGGAGAAGGAAAACAAGAAGTTGGATTACAAGAAGTTCACTCTTTCTAATGGTGCTACTGTTATCCTCAAGAAGACCGACTTCAAGGATGATGAGATTAAGATGAGTGCTACAGCTAAGGGTGGTAAGAACCTCTATGGCAAGAAGGACTTCAGCAACTTGAAGATTTTCGATTATGCTATCAACTCTATGGGCTTGGGCAACTTCTCTAATACAGAACTCACCAAGGCTTTGGCTGGTAAGATGGCTAATGCAAGTCTCAATATGGGTCTTACTCATACCACACTTTCTGCTACTTCTACTCCAAAGGATCTCGAGACAATGATGCAGTTGGTTTACCTCAACTTCACCAAGATCAACAAGGATGAGAAATCATTCAATTCTTTGAAGAGCAACCTCGAGGTAGCTCTTAAGAACAAGCACTTGCAGCCAGAGGCAGTATTCTCTGACTCTTTGTCACTCGACCGCTACGATCACAATCCTCGCTTTGCCGCTTTGGATGTAAAGGATGTTGAAAACGCAAATATTGACAGAATTCTTGAGATTGCTGGTGATAGAACAGCTGATGCAAGCAAGTACACCTTCACATTTGTAGGTAACTTCGATGAGGCTACTATCCGTCCATTGATCGAGCAGTACATCGCTACACTTCCAGCCGACAAGAAGTCTGCTGTAGAGGTAGGTAAGGATGCTATCACCCTCACCGTAGGTAAATATCAGGATCATTTCACCCGCAAGATGGAAACTCCAAAGGCACAGCTTTATACCTTCTGGAGATCAAAACTCGAGGATGACAATCTTGAGAACGAGATATTAGTTGATGCTGTAGGTCAGGTACTTTCAATGAAGCTTCTCCGCACTATCCGCGAGGATGCAAGTGCAGCTTACTCAGTAGGTGCTCAGGGCTATGCTCAGCCAAACGTAAACAATGATGTTTACTACATCGTATATGCAGGCTGTCCAATGGATCCAAACAAGGCTCAGCAGGCATACGACCTGATGATGAAGGGAGTTGCTGAAACAGCAGAGAAGGTAGATGCAGCCGACCTTCAGAAGGTAAAAGAGTATATGTTGAAGCAGGCTGATGAGGATGCTCGCAAGAATTCTCACTGGATCAACACTATTGAAAACTTCGAGGAGTGGGGCATCGATTTCCACACCGATTATAAGAAGGTAGTTTCTGCACTTACTCCAGAAAAGGTAGCTAAGTTCTTGAAGAATATGATTCTTTCTACAGGCAATAAGGTTGAGACTTTGATGACACCTGAGGGTGTAACAGTATCAACCAAGCCAGTTGCTGCAAAAAAGAAATAAATAGTTCAAAAATCCCCGTAAGAAATCTATCTTACGGGGATTTTATGTTTTAAAGCAAAAATAAACTTAATTTTTTGTTGTTTTACTTGATTCTTTCAAAGATTATTATTACATTTGTCGAAAATTAGTTCTGAGAATCATTCTAAGATAATTGAAACTAAAAAGATGATGAAAAAGCAAGTGTTTATATGTAGATAAAGATATACAGCATGGCTAAGCGGTCATGATAGTTTTTTGTGTTTCGAAAAAACACAGCGATATTAAATCTTAGGTAAAGCTCGTGAGGAGCAATTTTTCATAATTAAAGAGCCGGTGTGTCACCGGCTCTACTTTTTTTATATACCCCCCTCTATTTTCTAGCTGGCGATAATAGTTGAAATAGACAACGTAAATGCACCGTTTAGAGGTCGTAAACCGTCGGTTTAGCACCCCTAAACCATTGAGTTAGCTTTTTTAACATTTCACGACCGAAATTAGCCGCAGGCTAGATTCTTTTTCTGTAAAGCAACTTTGCAACCGAGTTGCATCCTTTTATTCCTATCTTTGCAATCGGAAAATAAAAAAGATCAAGATATGAATAAAAAAGTTTTGAGAATCATTATCACGGCAGTACTGCTTCTGGCAGTCTGGTTGGCAACAGAGCAATGGAATCTGCCTTTGTGGCAACAGCTTTGTCTTTACCTCGTACCTTATTTGTTAATAAGCTATGATGTGTTAGGCGAGGCATGGGAAGGTATTGAGGAAAGAGATCCTTTCAATGAGGATTTCCTTATGTGTGTTGCCACGATAGGTGCTTTGCTCATCGGTTTTCTGCCAGGTGCTGAGGCTCAATTCCCTGAGGCGGTATTTGTGATGCTCTTTTTCCAGGTTGGAGAGGTCTTCGAGGATTATGCCGAGGACAAGAGTAGGGATTCTATTTCTGAATTGATGGATATCCGTCCAGATGCGGCCAATGTGGAGCGTGATGGCAAAATCGAGGTGGTTGAGCCTGCTTCTGTAGAGATCGGCGATATCATTGTGGTGAAACCAGGTGAGAAAGTTCCTCTCGATGGTATTATTGTAGAGGGAAGCTCAAGTTTGAATACGCTGGCGCTTACTGGCGAGAGTGTTCCTCGTGATGTAGAGAAAGAGGATGAGGTTATTTCGGGCTGCGTGAATATCTCGGGCTTGCTGAGAGTTAAGGTTACTAAGTCTTTTGGTGAATCTACTGCTTCAAAGATTATCCGACTGGTGGAGGAGGCTGGCGACAGCAAGTCGAAGAGCGAGACCTTCATCCGCAAGTTTGCCCATGTATATACGCCGATTGTGGTGTTTGCTGCTATCGCCTTGGCAGTTATTCCTTCACTCATTACTGGCGAGTGGGCTACTTGGGTGTATAGAGCTCTTACCTTCCTCGTAGTGAGTTGTCCTTGTGCATTGGTTATTTCTGTTCCACTCACCTTCTTTGGAGGTATTGGTGGCGCCAGCCGTCAAGGTATTCTTATCAAGGGAGCTAACTATATGGAGACTTTGGCAAAGATGGGCACTATTGTCTTCGATAAGACCGGTACGCTCACCAAGGGTGTCTTTGCGGTAGATGCTATTCATCCAGATAAATTGGATGAGAGAGAATTGCTGCATCTTGCTGCTCATGTGGAGCGATTCTCCACTCATCCGATAGCTGCAGCCCTTCGCGCAGCCTATCCTGAGGAGCAGGATGATTGCAAGATTTCCGATGTCGAGGAAATTGCTGGTCATGGTGTGAAGGCCTTGGTGAATGGCAAGCTGGTGAGTGTAGGCAATGCCAAGATGATGCAATCGCTCGGCATCACACTCGAGGATTGTGACAAATGCAAGGAGCATGTGGGTACTATCATCCATGTGGCTGTAGAGGGTGAATATGCCGGACATATTGTTATTTCCGACCAGATAAAGGAGGATGCACGAGAGGCGATAGCTTCTCTGAAGAGACTTGGTGTTGAGAAGACCGTGATGCTTACGGGCGATCATGAATCTGTGGGTAAGCATGTGGCTCAACAACTGGCACTCGATGAATATCACGCTCAATTACTTCCAGCCGACAAGGTGAACCATGTAGAACAATTGCTCAAGCAGAAGTCTGCCGACAAGGCATTGGCTTTTGTAGGCGATGGTATTAACGATGCCCCAGTATTGGCAAGAGCCGATGTGGGCATTGCTATGGGTGCTTTGGGAAGTGATGCTGCCATCGAGGCTGCCGATGTAGTGCTGATGGATGATAAGCCTTCAAAGATTGCGAAGGCGATAGCGATTGCTCGTCGCACCATCCTCATCGCTCGTGAGAATGCGTGGTTTGCTATTCTCGTCAAGTTGGCGATATTGGTATTGGCTGCCCTTGGAGTACTCGGAAGTCTGGCGATGGGTATCGCAGTCTTTGGCGATGTAGGTGTAATGATACTTTGTGTTCTTAATGCCACAAGGGCATTAAGAACCAAATAGCTTGTTATTTCTCAACCGAGAAATGGAAGATAGTCTTGCTATGGAACTTCTCATTCGGACGTAAGGTCGTGGATGGGAAGTTCTTGTGATTAGGGGCATCGGCAAAATGCTCTGTTTCTAGGCAGATAGCAGTTCTGCGCTGATAGAGAATGCCGTTCTTGCCTTTCTGGTTTCCCTTCAGTCCATTGCCTGTATAGATTTGAATGGCAGGTTCGGTGGTGAATACTTCCATCTTTCTGCCTGATACCTTGTCGTATAGGGTAGCAGCAGGTTCGATTGCTTTCGAGGTGAGCTTGAAGGCGTGATCATATCCCTTGGTGATTTTCAGCTGATCATTATCAGCATCAATGCTGTCGCCAATGGTTCTCGCTTCTCTGAAATCGAAGGGAGTGCCAACAACTGCCATGAAGTTTCCATCGAGATTCTTTCCCTTGTCGAAGGTGGCAATGCTGTCGGCTGCAATCTTCAACTGCTGGTTGGTGATTGGTTGGGTGAGGTCGCCGGAAATATTAAAGAAGCTATGGTTGCTCAAGTTCAAGACAGTAGGCTTGGTGGTTGTGGCAAGAAAATCCACGCCCAGACTATTGTCGAAGGAGAGCGAATAAGTAAGGGTAACGGTGAGTTCTCCAGGAAAACCATTCTCGCCATCGGGTGAAACATATTGCAGGGTGAGGGTAGAATCGTTTTTGGCCTTCACTTCCCAAACACGATTGGCAAATCCTGGCTTTCCTCCATGCGAGATATGTCCTAAGCCATCATCCTGTAGATGGAAAGTCTGTCCATCCAACTCGAAGGATGGTCCCTTGATTCTTCCGATATATCTGCCGACGGTAGCGCCAAAGTTCTGACCTTTCGTGTGATAGTCCATCACATTATCATAGCCCAGCACTACATCCTCCATCTTTCCCTTTCTGTCGGGAGCATAGAGCGATACCAGTCGGGCACCATAATTGGTGATGAGCGCTTTCATACCCTTCTTGTTTTTCAGCGTATAGAGACTGGTTTTCTTTCCCTCAATCGTTGCCTTAAAGGATTTTTTGGATTGAGCCTTACATTCTATCCCAGTCCCAAGTGAAAACATCAGGAGGCAGATTAATAGATTCGTTTTCAATTTCATCATCATTAATTAATTGTTGGTAATACCAAGCCACATATTTTTTACTTACGGCATTCTCAATTTCTTTGTGAGGAGCATTCATTCCATCCAGGAGAATCCTGTATGTTCCCCATGATCTAACAGTTATGTTTATATAATAATCCCTTCTGATAAGGCTTCGATTTTCAAAATGCCATTCTTTTTCCAGTCTGGTTATATCATCGAATGGAATATTTTCATACTTATCGGAAAATATATTCAACGTGGGTTTATATAGAATGTGGTCATCATAGATGGACAAGACAGGTTTCTTGAAATGCCCTGTGAAGAGCTGATATATGTATAACGTAACTGCCAATACTCCAAATATTCCACCAAAAATTCTAAATTCTGTATCTGTTTCCAGAAATGCTGCAAGTGTACAGAGAATGCCAAATATACCCATTAAAGTACCTTTAGTAAAACTTGGATAATATGAAATTATTGTGTGGAGCTTGTAGCCTTCTCTGATTTCTTTCTCTTTATCAAGAATTTCCTGTTTTTGGCTAAAAGTTAATCCGTCTTCGCTGTCGTCGATATTGTAATTCATCTTATTGATGATTTTGTTGTTGTTTGTTATACCATGCTGTATATTTCTTAGCAAGCGCTTGCTTTATTTCTTCTTCGCTTGCATTGAGCCCTTTAAGATATAAGCTATATCTGTCCTTTCCGCGTTTTAATGCAGCTTCAGGAGTTAGAACAATATCTAATTGGTTATCTGCATAATATGAAGGGTGATAATGAAATTTAATATTATTTTCGGCTAATATGTTTATAGACATTTTTTCAGTTTTCCAGATAACGTCGGGAGTTTTATATTCCTGGAACCTTGCAATTTCACAGAAGTCTAAATCTATGTATTTTTCTTTGTTAGATATACCTTGAAATGTCATTATGTGATTATCGGAAATAGAAATTCGAGGTTTGGAAATGTAACCACCAAATATACTAATGGCTATTTTGATTGCCAAAGTTCCAAAGAAAATGATAAGGAATAGTATGAATCCCCAATCAGCTTCTCTTATTAATTTTTTATAGTCGAAGGCTTGGTCTGATGAAATATTGATTAGTAATTTGATAAGGAAAACTGTTGAGCCAATTAAGCCTACTAGTACTAAAATGGTTAAGACAGAGCTTTGATAAAAGTTGATAGTCTCCCCCGCACGATATTCTGTATTTTCAGTTTTTGCCTCCTTTTCCCGTTTATTCTTATTAAGAATTTCCTGTTTTTGGCTAAAAGTTAATCCGTCTTCGCTGTCGTCAATGTTGTAATTCATATATTATATTTTAATTGTTTGCAAAGTTATAAAAAACTTCTGATAAAGATGTTGATAGAATGCAAGAAGTGCTTAATTGCTGGTCATCTTCAATAATTTGAAGAGGCATATTACTTAATCTTCGTATGGATAAATTAGGCACATCATCACCTATACAAAAAATAAAAACATTTAAAAAAGTTCCTCCATATTTTAAGCTAAATAATTGAAATACATTATCTTAACAATGGAGGAACTTTTAGTTTTACATGAGTGCTAACTCATGAAAAATGTCAGATAGCTATAAAGTCAGCTGATTTATGCCATTTCTGAAATGGACAATATTAAGTGCTAAGAAGGCATATATGAGGTATCGAAAACATAGTTATTGGAAAGTCTGCCTTAAGGCAGACTATAATCTGCCTCTAGGCAGACGAAGACTTCTTCCGTCCTTCGTCATGCTAAAGAGCAGAAATGAAGATTTAATCCCAATAATATCATCTGTCGATATTTAGAGGGGTGGATTTCCACTTCATGTGGCATCTACAAGTACAGATGAAACCAAATAAAAGCATTTTAGAAAGTTCCTCCATAGTTAAT
>CAJOPE010000129.1 GCA_905236815.1 uncultured Prevotella sp.
CCGTACATTTACGTTGGCTATTTCAACCGTATTCGCTAATCACCAAATTTCAAGGAGTTATATTTCGTCGAACTCACGTTATTTTATGTGAATTTATCTATTCACATAATATAGAATAAAACTACCAACTATCCATTCCACCAATTATAAAAAAACAAAGTATCATTATTTTTCTGCGAATTTCATTTTCTTACAAAAGAAAAATAATAAAGCCCAAGCATTTCAGAAAAAATCGAATTTCGCCATTAGTGTCAAATGAGAAACAAACTAAATTGCAAAATGTATATTACAAACCGATATAATTATACGTTATTTTGCAACTAATCGGCCAATTATTCGATAAAAAACTTTTGTTTTTGTCGAATTTTTGCTATATTTGCAACACTATTCATTGAAAAGTTTAGGATAAATTCAGCAGATTATAAAAAGTATAGATCTTAATAATTTTATGTAGTTATGGCAAATGTAATTAAATTACGTAAAGGCCTCGACATTAATCTTAAGGGAAAAGCAGCTACAACTCTGGCTTCTGTAGAGAAATCAGCCGAAATAGCTCTTGTACCTGAAGGTTTCCCTGGAGTGACACCAAAGTTAGTGGTGCGCGAAGGTGATGTCGTGAAGGCTGGAGATGCCTTGTTTGTGAACAAGGCTTATCCTGAGGAGAAATTTGCCTCACCTGCAAGCGGAACTATCTCTGCCATTGTGCGCGGAGATCGTCGTAAGGTTCTTGCTGTAAAGGTGAAGGTGGATAACGAACAGCAATATGCTGACTTCGGGAAGAAAAATGTTTCAACTCTTGATGGGGAAAGCGTGAAGAACGCACTCCTTGAAGCAGGTCTTTTCGGCTACATCAATCAGCTGCCTTATGCGACATCCACTACTCCGGATACTACGCCTAAGGCAATTTTCGTTTCTGCCTTCCGTGATATGCCGCTCGCAGGCGACTTCGAGTTCGAGCTTCAGGGCAACGAGGAAGCTTTCCAGACTGGTCTCACCGCTCTCAGCAAGATTGCCAAGGTGTATTTAGGTGTTAGCGTAGATCAGCAGGCTCAGGCGCTTACAAATGCTAAGGATGTCGAAGTAAATGTCTTCGATGGTCCTGCTCCAGCAGGTAATGTCGGCGTTCAGATCAATCACATCGACCCAGTGAACAAGGGTGAGATTGTTTGGACAGTTGACCCATCCGCAGTGATTTTCTTCGGTCGTTTATTCCTCACCGGCAAGGTGGATCTTCGCAAGAAGGTAGCAGTAGCAGGTAGCGAGATCAAGAATCCTGAGTATGTTGAGGTTCTTGTAGGTACTCCATTGGTAACTATTTTGAAGGATAACCTGAAGGAGACCGAGCACGTGCGCATTCTCAATGGTAATCCACTCACCGGAAAGAAGGCAGCTCTCCACGATTATCTCGAGGCACATGTTAGCGAGGTAACCGTTATCCCTGAAGGCGACAATGTTAACGAGCTCCTTGGATGGATTGCTCCACGCACCAATCAGTTCTCAGTAAGCCGCACCTATTTCAGCTGGCTTTTTGGCAAGAAGAAAGAGTACGATCTCGATGCCCGCATCAAGGGTGGCGAGCGCCACATGATTATGAGCGGAGAATACGACAAGGTATTGCCTATGGACATCTATGCAGGATATCTCATTAAGGCCATCATCGCCGGAGACATCGATCGTCAGGAGGCATTAGGCATCTACGAGGTAAGTCCTGAGGATTTCGCCCTCGCCGAGTTTGTCGATTCCTCTAAGCTTCCATTGCAGAAGATAGTTCGAGATGGACTTAATATTTTAAGAAAGGAAAACGCATAAAGCTATGAGTTTAAGAAATTATTTAGATAAGATTAAGCCGAACTTCGAGGAAGGAGGAAAGCTCCACGCTTTCCAGAGTATGTTCGATGGTTTCGAGACATTCCTTTATGTCCCTAACACCACCTCAAAGAGCGGAGCTTCCATTCACGATGCCATTGATTCTAAGCGCATCATGTTCATGGTTGTTATCGCCTTGATTCCTGCTCTCCTCTTCGGTATGTATAATGTTGGCTATCAGAATTATGCAGCAGCTGGCACAATTAACACTGCAAGCTTCTGTGAAATCTTTGTCTTCGGTGCTTTAGCCGTATTGCCAAAGGTGATTGTCAGCTATGTAGTTGGTTTGGGTATCGAGTTTGCCTGGGCTCAGTATAAGCACGAGGAAATCCAGGAAGGTTACTTGGTAACAGGTATTATTATACCTCTTATTATACCAGTAACTACTCCTTATTGGATTCTCGTTCTCGCTATTGCTTTCGCTGTAATCATCGGCAAGGAGATCTTCGGAGGTACTGGTATGAACATTTTCAATGTAGCCGTACTCACCCGTATGTTCCTCTTCTTTGGTTATCCAAGCAAGATGACAGGTGACACTGTATGGGTAGCTCAGGATTCTATCTTCGGATTGGGCAATACCCTTCCTGATGGATTCACAATGGCAACTCCTCTTGGTCAGCTCGCACAGGGAACAGCTCCAACAGCAAGTCTCTGCGACATGATTACAGGTTTCATTCCAGGTTCAATTGGTGAGACTTCTATCATCGCCATTGCTATCGGTGCAGTCATCCTTTTGTGGGCAGGTATCGCAAGTTGGAAGACTATGTTGAGCGTATTCCTCGGTGGAGGCTTAGTAGCAGCCCTCTTCCACTCTACCGGCGCAAGCCCAATCGAATGGTATGAGCAGTTGGTACTTGGTGGTTTCGCATTCGGAGCCGTATTTATGGCAACCGACCCAGTAACTAGCGCACGAACCGAGACAGGTAAGTGGTTCTATGGATTCTTCATTGGTGCCATTGCAGTAGTAGTAAGAGTAATGAACCCAGGTTATCCTGAGGGAATGATGCTTGCTATCCTCTTCGGTAACATGATTGCTCCATTGATCGACTACTACGTTGTACAGAGCAACATCTCATCACGTGCAAAAAGAATGAAACATTGAAATAATACATAGGAAAAATGAAAACGAATTCCAATTCATATACGATTATCTACTCGGCTGTGATCGTGGTTATCGTTGCCTTCCTGCTCGCCTTTGTCTTTCAGGCATTGAAGAGCAAACAGAATGCCAATGTAGCGCTCGACCAGAAGAAGCAGATTCTCAATAGCCTGAACATTCGTGATCTGGGCAATGAGGAAACCGAGGCAACCTATAAGAAAGTTGTGAAATCGGAGCAGAAGGTAAACGAAGGTACCATCTATACCTGTGACATCAACGGTCAGACAAAGTATGTCTTCACTGTTAAGGGCATGGGTCTTTGGGGAGGCATCAATGGTTTCATCTCTGTCAACGACGACAAGAACACTGTTTATGGAGCCTACTTTAACCATGAGGGTGAAACCGCAGGTTTGGGTGCTGAAATCAAGGATAATGCCGATTGGCAGAAGAAGTTCCAGGGCAAGAAGCTCTTTAAGGAGGGCGACACTCAGAACATCGCACTTTCTGTAAAGAAGAAGGTAGAGAACACCAGCAACGAGGTAGATGCTGTAACAGGTGCTACCCTTACAAGTAATGGTGTTGCCGAAATGCTTTCAAACAAGGAGAAAGGTCTTGGTCAGTATCTAGAGTTCCTCAACAAGAAATAATCCAACCGTTATAAAACATTTCAAGATGAGTTTATTTTCAAAACAAAATAAAGCCGCATTTATGGAGCCTCTCCACTTGAACAACCCTATTATGGTTCAGGTGCTTGGTATCTGTAGTGCGCTGGCTGTAACTTCCCAACTGAAGCCAGCCATTGTGATGGGATTAGCCGTAACGGTGATTACCGCATTCTCTAATGTAATTATTTCCATCATCCGCAACACCATTCCAATGCGTATCCGCATCATCGTTCAGTTGGTAGTTGTAGCAGCGCTGGTTACTATCGTAAACCAGGTGCTCAAGGCCTTCGCCTACGACGTCAGCGTTCAGCTCTCTGTCTATGTAGGTCTTATCATCACCAACTGTATCCTGATGGGACGTCTTGAGGCATTTGCTATGGGCAACAAGCCTTGGCCATCTTTCCTCGATGGTATCGGCAATGGTCTTGGCTATGCAGCAATCCTCGTAATCGTAGGTGCATTCCGTGAGTTCTTCGGTCGTGGTTCTCTCCTCGGCTTCCAAATTATCCCACAGAGCGTTTACGACTTCGGTTATATGAATAATGGTATGATGACAATGTCATGTACAGCTTTGATTCTCATTGGCTGCGTCATCTGGATCAATCGTGCTTATTTCGATAAGGGCGACAAATAAATAAAGATTAAGAATATGGAACACGCAATATCATTATTCTTCAGATCAATATTTGTAGACAATATGATCTTCGCCTACTTCCTTGGTATGTGCTCATACCTGGCAGTAAGTAAGAATGTGAAGACATCACTCGGATTGGGTATCGCTGTAACCTTCGTGTTGCTCGTTACCGAGCCAATCAACTATCTGCTTCAGACAAAGGTATTAGGTCCTGACTGTTTGGTAGAAGGTGTCGACTTGAGCTACCTCAGCTTCATCCTCTTCATCGCTGTCATTGCCGGTATCGTACAGTTGGTAGAGATGGCTGTAGAGAAGTTCTCTCCATCGCTCTATGCAGCATTGGGTATCTTCTTGCCATTGATCGCCGTGAACTGCGCTATCATGGGAGCTTCACTCTTTATGCAGCAGCGTATTCTCCTCGAGCCATCCAACTCTCAGGCAATCAGCAACACCTGGGACAGTCTTGCTTATGCACTCGGTTCTGGTATTGGCTGGACATTGGCGATTGTTATGTTTGGTGCTATCCGCGAGAAGCTCGCTTATAGCGACGTGCCAAAGCCACTTCAGGGTATAGGCATCGCCTTCATCACCGTTGGATTGATGGCACTCGCCATGATGTGCTTCAGCGGTCTGCAATTCTAATCGTAATACGTAATTAAAGATTATGGGACAATTTATAGCATATAGTATAGCTGTCTTCCTGGTCATCATCCTGCTGTTGGTAGTAATTCTGCTTGTAGCTAAGAAATATCTAAGCCCAAGCGGAAAAGTAACTATCACTGTGAATGGTGACAAGAAGCTCGAAGTGGAACAGGGAAGCACCCTGCTTGCCACATTGAATGATAATGGCGTACACCTCTCTTCTGCTTGTGGTGGTAAGGGAAGTTGCGGCCAGTGCCGTTGCCAGGTACTCGAAGGCGGTGGCGAGATTCTCGATACTGAGAAGGGTCACTTCACCCGTAAGGAGATCAAGGATCATTGGCGTCTTGGATGCCAGACAAAGGTGAAGGGCGATCTTTCTATCAAGGTTTCTGATGCCATCCTCAACGTTAAGGAATGGGAATGTACTGTTATCAGCAACAAGAACGTTTCCAGCTTCATCAAGGAGTTCAAGGTGGCTTTGCCTCCAGGCGAGCATATGGACTTCCTTCCTGGTTCTTACGCACAGATCAAGATTCCTGCATACGATTGCATCGATTATGACAAGGACTTCGATAAGGATCTCATCGGCGAGGAATATATTGCTGCTTGGAAGAACTTCAACATCCTTTCTTTGAAGGCTCACAACCCAGAGGATACTGTTCGTGCTTACTCAATGGCCAACTATCCTGCCGAGGGTGACATCATCACGCTTACCGTTCGTATCGCTTCTACTCCATTCCTCCCTCGTCCACAGGTAGGATTCCAGGATGTACCAACCGGTATCGGTTCTTCTTACATCTTCAGCTTGAAGCCAGGCGACAAGGTTATGATGAGTGGTCCTTATGGTGATTTCCATCCAAACTTCACCAGTGGCAAGGAGATGATCTGGATTGGTGGTGGTGCTGGTATGGCTCCTTTGCGTGCGCAGATTATGCACATGACAAAGACCTTGCATTGCACCGACCGCGAGCTCCACTTCTTCTACGGTGCTCGTAGCTTGAGCGAGGCCTTCTTCATGGAGGACTTCTGGGAGTTGGAGAAGGAATATCCTAACTTCCACATGCACTTGAGTCTCGACCGTCCTGACCCTGTAGCTGATGCAGCTGGCGTTAAGTACTATGCAGGTTTCGCTGTTAACTGTGTTCGTGATACCTATCTTAAGGATCATGAAGCTCCTGAGGATTGCGAGTACTACCTTTGCGGACCTCCAATGCTTATCAAGACTGTTACCGACTATCTGGATAGTATTGGTGTTGAGCAGGAGAGTATCATGTATGATAACTTCGGATAATCAAAATAAAAAAGGATGCAAATTAGTTTGCATCCTTTTTTTTATTTAATATTTAAGAATTGTTTTCGAAAGATATACTATAAACAATTCGATTCTTCGTTTGTTTCTCTATTCTTTAACTTCTGTTGCCTCATTAACTAGATATGCAATACTCATGTATGGAATTCCCGAATGAGTTTGCAAACCTATCTCACAGGTTCTACTATTCGAATAGCCATAGGTGACATGCTGAGCCTCTATTTGAGGACGCAAGTTGCGTAGCGCATATTCGTTCATTTCTGGATGTGTGAATCCCCTATCACCAGCAAAGCCGCAACAACCTACACCCTCTGGCACCAAAACATTATCTGCACACAGTTGGGCGAGCTCTACTACCCTCTCCTGCAATCCCATCTCACGCATCGAGCAGGTGATATGCACTGCTACAGTTCTATGCAATTGCTTGAAAGTAAGGCGATCCTTCAAGAAGTTGAGAATAAACTCAACTGGCTCGTAAAGTTTCAAACGAGGCATCACTTTGCGCATACGGTGCAAGCAAGGACTCTGATCGCAGAGAATTGGATACTTGCCTTCCTCACTCGCCTTCCACAAGGCACGCTCGAGCTCCATACTTTTTCGGTCGGCAATATCCATCATGCCCTTACTCTCCCAGATCTGTCCACAGCAAAGGCCGCTCATACGCTCAGGGAAAATCACCTCATAACCAGCTTTGTTGAGCAAGGCGCAAATTTCCTCGATAACCGAACGCTTCACTGGCGCACCCTTCGCAAGTCCCATTGTTTGATTCAAACAGCTTGGGAAGTAAACCACCTTTAGCTTATGGTCATCCTCCTGCTTTCGATTGGCATCTGTGATCACATTCGGCCCTGCCAACTTTTTCTGATTCACACGCTTTGCCTTCGGCATAGATGGTGCCCATAATGGCAAACCAGCCTTGTGCAAAGCATTGGCAATACCTTTCATTGCCGAAGTACCAAGTATGGTATGACCAAAGTTTGCAAGTCCAAGTACCCCACGCAAACCGTTTTCGATAGCCGTCATGTGGTTGGCAGCTACTTCACCTACCTTATAACCAGCTGCACAATTATCCATCTTTATCTGACGAACAAGGTGTGTGAGGTTACCCGTATTGATCTTCATCGGACAAGAAGTGGAGCAAAGTCCATCGGCTGCACAAGTA
Organism: uncultured Prevotella sp.; assembly: GCA_905236815.1. GTDB lineage: Bacteria > Bacteroidota > Bacteroidia > Bacteroidales > Bacteroidaceae > Prevotella. The sequence goes on from CAJOPE010000129.1 coordinate 7,378, forward strand.
GAATCGCCATAATAGCTATACTCCTTGTCTAATCGATCGGCGCGGGCGATATCCTCATCAGTGCCACTTCGGCGTAAGCGGAGAATCTCACGCTGAACAGCTATACGCATTCTCGATGAGAGTGTAAGTCCACAACTCAGACAGTTGATTTCGCAGAAGCCACACTCGATACACTTATTAGCCTCTATCACACCCTTTATCATCTCCTGAGTAGAAGACTGATGAGCACCCATCATCGCTGCCCATTTCTCGCCATCAGGAATTGAGGCGAAATCGAAATCAAGCTCAGGAAGCAGTTTCAAGTGCTGGATAAAACAATCAGGGTCATCATTAAAGATAACACCAGGATTAAGCAGATGATTCGGATCGAAGATATCCTTCAACTCACGCATCACCTCGAAGGCCTCCTTGCCCCATTCATACTCTACGAATGGTGCCATATTGCGGCCAGTTCCGTGCTCTGCCTTCAGTGAACCATCATATTCCTCCACCACAAGTCGCGCCACCTCATTCATCATGTCGGCATAGCGCTTCACCTGCTCAGGCTCCTTGAAACTCTGATTAAGAATGAAATGATAGTTACCCTCGAAAGCATGACCATAGATACATCCCTCGGTGTAACCATAGTCGGCGATGATCTTCTGCAATTTCACCGTTGCCTCCGGCAGATCAGGTACATGGAAGGCGACATCCTCAATCAAGCAGCTAGTTCCCGTAGGACGCATACCTCCCACCGTTGGGAAGATGCCGGAGCGGATTGCCCAGTACTTGCCGTAGATTTTAGGATCCTCAGTGAATTCACCAGGTTCATAGAGACGGAACTGAGAGAGTGTCTGCTTAATCTTTTCGATATGCTGCAGCAGTTCCTCATGCGAAGTCGCCTTTGTTTCAGTGAGAATAGCAGTAAGATTATGATAATCACCTGGCTCCACGCCCTCGATGCAACCCTCATCCACCTCCTTTTTATATTTAAGGTAAACAGGATCATCTACCGAAGCCAATGACAGATAATCGAGCATTTCGGCCGATTTCACCATTAGGTTCTCGGCACTCATCTCGAGATGTTCCTCGCTGGCCTTCAGCTTTTTCATTGCCACCACGGCATGACAGCTCTCCTCCATTGACTGGAAATAAACCATTGCCGAAGCACGGAATGGATATTCCTTCAGAGTTTTCATGGTTACCTCGGAGAGGAAGGCAAGAGAGCCCTCACTGCCCACCATAGAATGAGCGATGATGTCGAAAGGATCATCATAATCCACCAATGGACGGATATTTAAACCCGTAACATTCTTGATGCTATATTTATAATGAATGCGCTCGGCGAGCTTTTCATTCGCCCGCACCTTATCGCGCAATTTCTCAATTTTCTCAATAAATTCGGGATGCAACTTGCGGAAATTCTCACGGCTCTTCTCATCGCCTGTATCAAGCAAGGTGCCGTCGGCTAGAATCAAGCGTGCAGAAACCAGCATGTGATCGGAATTGGCGTGAACACCACAGTTCATACCCGAAGCGTTATTACACACGATACCACCCACCATCGCCGAGTTCACCGAGGCAGGATCAGGTGGAAATACCCTTCCGAAAGGCTTCAGAATGCGATTCACCCTGCCACCCACGATACCAGGTTGAAGGCTGATTTCTGTTTGATCCTCATTCAGTCGATATTTTTCCCAATACTTTCCCGCAACAATCAGTACACTGTCGCTCACACTTTGTCCGGAAAGCGAAGTGCCCGCTGCTCTGAACGTGAAAGGCACTTTCAACTCATCGCAAGCCGCCACTACTCTGCTCAACTCGAGCTCATCCTTGGCGCGCACCACGATCTTCGGAATTAAGCGATAGAAACTGGCATCGGTACCCCATCCCAAGGTTCGAAGTTCGTCTGTATAAATACGATTTTCTGGAAGTATTTTCTTGAATTCGGCAAGAATAGCCTGATATTTAGTAGAATCCATAAATTGAATTGATGTTTATTGCGTAAATAATTGTATGAGATAATAATCCCAATACACCGCAAATATAACTAAAAAAAACTAGATAGCAACTATTCACCCCTTTTTTTTTCATTTGTTTTGCACAAGCGCGAGAAAATCATTACTTTTGCAGTAAAATATAGAAAATAGATGCAGATAGAAACCGATACCATAGCAGCCCTTGCCACCCCAGCCGGAGGTGCCATCGGCGTAATTCGTCTTAGTGGTCCTGAGGCAATCGCCATTACTCAGAAACTCATTGTTTCCCGCAAAAGCCGTCAACATCCCGACCTTGCGTCGAAGATGCGATATTATGGCTTTCTCACGGATAGCGAGGGAAATGACATCGATGATGTGCTGGTGAGTGTTTTCCACGGACCTCATAGCTACACTGGCGAAGACTCTACCGAGATTAGTTGTCATGGCAGTAGTTTTATTCTGCAGCAAGCTCTGCATGCGCTTATCAATGCGGGTGCCCGACAGGCAGAACCTGGCGAATATACTCGTAGAGCTTATCTGAACGGCAAGATGGATTTGAGTCAGGCTGAGGCTGTAGCCGACCTTGTTTCGGCGAGCAACCGAGCTACACATAAGCTTGCATTGAGTCAGCTTAAAGGTCACTTCAGCAGCGAGTTATCCCTTCTTCGCGACCAACTTCTAAAGATGACTTCCCTCCTCGAACTTGAGTTGGATTTCAGCGATCACGAAGAACTCGAGTTCGCCGACCGCACCGAGTTGAAATCATTGGCTGAAACCATCGACAAGCGCATCACCACCCTCGCCCGAAGTTTCGAAACTGGTAATGCTCTGAAGCAGGGAATTCCTGTTGCCATCATTGGCAAGACCAATGTGGGCAAGAGTACTCTCCTAAATCAGCTTCTTCATGAGGAGAAAGCGATTGTAAGCGACATTGATGGTACTACCCGCGATGTAATCGAGGACACCACGCAGATTAACGGCATCACTTTCCGATTCATCGACACTGCCGGTATTCGCAAAACCGATGATAAAATCGAGCAGATGGGTATCGAGCGTGCTTATCAGAAACTGGATGAGGCAACCATCGTTATTTGGGTGCTCGATGCGATGCCATCCAATGCTGAAATCGAGGAAATGGCAGAGAAATGTGAGGGAAAGAAATTGGTTATTGCATTGAATAAAAGCGACTTAGCTGAGGGTGACAAGCTACCTGAAAATAGTGAGCTCTCACCTTCTAGAATTCAAGAGGAATGCTCAAAGTTCGATATGCAATATTCCATACTGAAATTGTCGGCCAAGTTTGGCGAAGGCATATCGGAATTGGAAGAAAAGCTCTATGCTGCTGCAGATATTCCTGAGATCAACGAGAACTCAATTATCGTTACAAATGCAAGACACTACGAAGCTCTCACCAAGGCTCACATCAGCATCACGAGGGTGATTGAGGGAATGGAGATGGAAATGAGTGGCGACCTGCTTGCCGAGGATCTCAACATGTGTCTTGAGGAACTTGGAGACATCACTGGAGGAACGATAAACAGCGAGGAACGACTGCAAAATATCTTTAAACATTTCTGCGTCGGAAAGTAGAATACGATTAACGGTCATCACTCGATATTACAAGATATGACATAAATCGTTTATTTCCAAGCAATTCCACACTCGC
>CAJOPE010000130.1 GCA_905236815.1 uncultured Prevotella sp.
AAACTTTTGGACATTCCTTCTCTTTCCTCTTGATTTTTAAGACTTTAAGGGCAAGCTATTTGCAAGTGGGAAACTTTAGTAAAGTAAGTATAGCTTTTTTCATATATTATTAAGTTAAAAGTTTATCTTAGTTTTTTAAGATTTAAAGTTCTGCAAATTTACATAATTCTTTTGTAACTTTTAATATTTTCTGATGAAAAATATTATTTTGCTTGAAACGGAAAAAGCAGATAGCTATTGTGGCGTAGCTATCTACTTTTTATTAGTTTTATCCTTATAAGGATTGGAATTATTTCTTAAAGAGTAATGGAGCCATTTCCTTCAAAGAACGGCGCCATGTGAGGAATTCGTGAGCAGTGCCTTCTGAAATGTAACCTACAGCATTGAAGCCAGCTTCCTTCAGGTTCTCAACGCTCTTGTTGATAGATTCTGGGCGCTCCTTACTTCCACAACTTTCGAAAATCAACTTCACATCCTTCTTGTCCTTGATGTCGGATGGCTCATACTGTCCACCACTCAACAAGCCCCAGTATCCAAATACTTCTGGACGACGAAGAGTGATAAGCTTTGTCTCAACACCTCCCATTGAAAGACCTGCCATAGCACGGCCTTCTTTCTTGTTGATGGTCTTGAAATGACTGTCGATATAAGGGATAAGCTCATCAACTAATACCTTCTCGAACTCCTCAGCTGTGAATTGTCCGATAGTGCCAAATTTAATCTTGTTGGTAAGGCCATAAGTGCTGACAATAATGAATGGCTGACACTTACCCTCGGCAATGAGGTTATCCATGATGAGGTTAGCATGGCCCTGGTTCATCCAGGCATTCTCATCCTCACCCCAACCATGCTGCAGATAGAGTACAGGGAATTTCTTCTTACCATCATACTGTGGTGGGAGATATACAAATGCAGGACGAGCATCCTCGTTGCTGGATGGATAAATCACCTTAACTACCTTGCCATGTTCTACATTCTTCTCTGCATAGAAATCGGCATCGTGCGCTGGAATCTCAATACCACTTTCCCAACGACAAGAACCATAGAAATTGTTTGCTCCTGGATCGTTGACTACAGCGCCGTCGATGATGAAGTGATAATAGTGGAAACCTTCATCCATAGGACCATCGGTTGTTCCTTCCCAAACACCATCCTTACCCTTGCGGAGTACAGTACCACCACGACCACCAAGGCCAAGAGTTACAATAACTGACTTTGCCTGAGGAGCGGCGATGCGGAAACGTGCATAGCCCTGGCTGTTTACCATTGGATACTGCTGACCAGGCTGGTTCATGGTAGATGGCTTGAAGTCCTCTGTAGGAACAAAGCCGTCCATCTTAGCATCGAAGTCCTTGATGAGACGATAAGAGTTCTTTGGCTTCAGGTTTTTGTCGAATACCAGTGGAGAGTTGTTTACACCCAACCAACTGTCGGCATCAGACAGGTTCCAGAAAGTAACACAGTCGATAACATCCTTATGCTTACGCAAGATCTTGAAGAGATTTACATATTGATTATCCTGAAGCGTGCGGATATACTGAGGAATCTCAGCATCCTTACCTCGGCTGAACATAAGCGCACCACCCATTTCCTCGTTGCATCGGATATCAAGTTCGGTGAACTGGATGTGCTTTACAATAGAAGCATACTTAGTGATAGCGGCATCAACATCGGCCATGCTAGGACCATAAACATTATAGTGTCCCTGCATACCAATACCATCGATAGGCACGCCAGCATCCTTCATCTTCTTCACCATATTATAGATGCGATCGCGCTTTGCAGGATCGGCAGCATTGTAGTCATTATAGAAGAGGAGGGCATTTGGATCAGCCTCATGAGCAAATTCGAATGCTTTAGCGATGAATTCATCTCCACACAGTTTCCATGCTCTTGACTCGCGATAAGGATTTGGATGCTGATGAGTGCGTGGATTTTCCCAATCAGGACCATCAGCCATAGCCTCATTCACTACATCCCAGCAGTAAATGATATCCTTGTAGCGATTGACAACTGTCTGGATATGTTTCTTTAAACGTGCATAGAATACCTCCTTCTTTACAGGCTTTCCCTTCTTGTCCTCAAACATCCAGTCGGCGAACTGTGCATGCCAGCACAAGTTGTGACCACGGAGCTTGATACCATTCTGTCGACAGAAATTAGCGATCTTGTCGGCGTTCTCCCAATTAAATTCTCCTTCCTTAGGCTGCAAAACACCTACCTTCATGTCGTTCTCAGCAGTAATGCTGTTGAACTCCTTCTTGATGAGCTCCATCTGAGCCTCATCGCTTACATTTCGACTGTTCACTGCAACACCCATCAGGAAGTAATTCTGATAAGAATCCTTCAATCCCTGGGCCTGGGCTTCAGAAACCAAACCAGAGAGAGGCAGTGACAGCAAGGATGCATAAAGCACCACTTTCTTTTTAAAATTCATCATTCTTATTAAGTTTAAGATTTTATATAAAGGCAGGGGCCACACGCCGTGGTTGCCCTGCCTGATTCATTTCAAACCAGTTTGTTCTTATTCGTTATTTTACGAGGACTTTCTTTCCATTATGGATATAAACACCGCCCTGTGTTGGCTGAGCGTTGAGTTTAACACCCTGAAGTGTGTACCATACGTTGTTCTCGTTTACATTTGATTCTAGGTTCTCGATGCCGGTAGCCTCATCTACGAAGCCTTCCTTAGCACCTACAGATAGTGCGGTAATCTTGATGTGGCCAAATACAGCCTCAAGCCATGCGCCTGTAGCTCCATTGTAGTTGGCTACTGGAGTCCAGCGGAAGTGATAGATTCCTGTTGAAGGAGCTGTGAAGTTGACAGTACCTACATTTGAGCCTGATGTTGAGGCATTGAGGTTGCGGTCAACGTTCTTGGTGAGGTTGATGATCTGGCTGCCCAGAACCTTACCACTCTCATTCAGAACTTCACACTTCATATATGGGTTGCCCTGCCATGCTACTGCATTGTAAGTAAGACGGTAGTCACCCTTGATCAAGGTGAGTGCATAGCCTGGTGTTGAACCAAACTCAGCATAGCCTGCCTTGCTAGCATCGCTCTGGCGAACATAGAGTCCGTATTCGAAGTCGCCACCTGCATTGAACTTGAAGGTGCGAGGACCCTGAGCTGCATCACCTGCCTGCATCTGGTTGTCTGCGTCGATAACTTTCCAACCTGCAGGTACCTGATTAGCTGTGCCAAATGCGAGAGGGTTGCCCTGATAGTACATAGCAACATTGCCAACTACGATTTCCTGCCAATCACCCTTTGTACCATTTGCGTCGGCTACAGGAGTTATGCGAAGACGATAATTGCCCTTCACCATGCTGTAGAAGCTGAAATATACATTTGCAGAGTTGCTGATCTTTGCATTGCGATTGCGCTCTACACTAGCCTTGCACTGAGCAATACGACTTGCGATGATATGACCATTAGGGTCGATTACCTGAACCTGGAAATAAGGACTACCTGTCCAAGCAGTAGCGTTAACGGATACAAGGTATGTACCATACTGCAGAGAAAGGCTCTTGCCTGAAATGCTTCCGTATTCAGCATAACCAGACTTACCAGCTTCGATAGTTCTTACATAAAGACCAGTTGTGAAGTCACCACCATCAGCGAACTTCATCAATCTAGGACCAGAAGCAGCATCACCTGCCTTAACGGTAGAACCATTGTCAACCAACTTCCAGTCGGATGGTACAACATCATTGCTAGATGCGAATGCTGGAATCAAGTTCTGGCCAACAGGGGTTGCTGTTGAAGATCCACCCTGTGAAGTGCCACCACCCTGAGATGTGCCACCACCACTAGTAGAACCACTAGCGTGAGCATAGTTCACCTTGGCATAATCCTTGTACCAAGCCCAGCAAGCACCAGAGCAAGCCTCATACATACCACCGAAAGCAGGAGTTGACTTACCACTCTTTAAATAGGTGTCAACATCGATGTAGTCGTCAGTACTTGTAAGAGTCATACTGATGTTACCATAGTAATCGTGAACAGCTTTGAAGGCATTACCCCACTTAGAAGTAGAGGCTGTACCCCAGGTACCATAGTTGGAACCAACCCACTGTCCAAACTCATTATATTTACCTGAACCCGGCTTCTGTGGGCTCCAGTCGATCTCAGAAACCAAGATAGGCTTGCTGGTTACAACAGGAACCTGATTCTTGAAGTTCTGGATAAACTTGTTGTGATCATAGCTGTTGTCGCTTGCACCATACCAGTCTGGATAAACATGAACGGCATAACCGAAGTTGTTATCGTTGATAGGATACTGTGCATAGCTCTGATACTGACTCTGGTAACCTGTACCAGGAACCCAGATGATACCCTTGAATCCATTCTTGCGAATGATGTCAACGATAGGCTGGAAATAGTCGTAGAGCGCACGAGCAGAAGCCTGACCATTTGATGCATACACATTCACTGGTTCATTGGCCAATTCGATAGATACAACACCAGAATTGTTCTTGATGTCGTTGTTACTTGAAACGATGTTCCAAACTGTCTTCAGATAGTTCTGGTAAGCATCGCCCACTCTCAGATTCTTAGGACATACGCCTGGAGGGCGAACTACTACATACAAGCCGTGACCGATAGCCTTCTTAGCGATAGGCCAGTACAAGCTGTTGAGATACTTCTGCAAGCGGGATGAACTGAAGCGGCTGATGTTAGCCTCACCCTGATCGCTACCAGTACTCTGTTTGTTTGGGTCGTTTGTCCAGCATGGGTCCATGTGCAAACGGAAAATGTTGCAGTAAGCACCCTGTTTTGTGTCGGTAATTGCAGTAAATAGTTTGTCGAAATAATTAATTGCTGCGCCTACAGTGTTGTCATTGCAGGCATAACCCCAACGGTTGTGATTAAAATATGGGCTAGGGGTGTCCATAACGCCATGGAGGACCACCTTGTTACCATACTGATCGTTCAGCTGGTTCCCATTCACATGTAACGGAGCAACCACACCAAATTGTGCATAGGCTCCAAATGGCATCACTGCCATTGCGATGGATAATAATAAATTTTTCATCGTCTTTGTTTGATTTTAGATTCTAGATTATTTGATAATAGGTTTGTAATAAATCGAAGCAAAATTAGGAATTCTAGTGCTAAAGTTCTTTCTGTTTTGTTTCCGATACTTTTCTTAAAGTATCATACAAGAGGATTAGCGTTTCATTTTGCTATTCTTCAAGAAATATTAACTAACTTTGCGATAGTAATACTATATAATGCGAAAAAATGAAAAAACACTTTGACATCATTGTGATGATGTTTCTTATGATGCTTCCTGCATCAGTTGTAGCTGCTAAATTCAATCAGATGTGCTACACGACAGTTAATGGTACCTCACGTTCTTATTGGCTCTATGTGCCTGATAATATTTCAGGCGAGACCCCTCTAGTATTTAGTTTGCATGGTACTGGTTGTCGTGCTACCGACAAGTCGCCTTTCCGTACAGATGTTGCTGATAAGGCTAAATGTATTGTGGTGTATCCACAGGGCCAGACAATTCATTTCCCTGTTTTCGGGGCAGATCTTCCTGGCTGGCGTTCAACAGGTGAAACAAGCGAAGATATTACTTTTTTTAAGCAGGTGATTGAAGAAGTTGCTGGTAAATATACCATAGATAGAAAGCGTATTTACTGCTGTGGATTCTCGAATGGAGGTATGATGACTTATACAGTTGCTAATGTGGCCAGCGATGTGTTTGCTGCTTTTGCCTCAATCAGTGGTTATCCTATTAATGAGTTTCATTTGCATCATTCAGGAATGCGTCCTGTTCCTTTCCTCCATATTCATGGTAAGGCGGATGATTTTGTGAGATATGTCCACATGCCTACGATTGTCGATGAGATGGTGGCTAGAAATGGTTGCAATCCGGTTGCCACTAAAACAAGTGGCTGGGGGTATGACAAGAGTGTCTTTGCTGCAGGCGAGGGTGGTTTCCCTTATATATATTATGAAATAAACGGAATGGGACATAATGATTTCACGAATGCTACTGAGGATGGTAATTCTGCTCAGACGATGTGGAATTTTATAAGTCAATACACTTTGGATAGCAAATGTGATACCACCTTGAAATGGCGACCTGCTGTGGAGAGTTCTAATTGGAATGCTGCTGCTCATGGCTTTACATTGAATAGTGGTCGAACACTTTTGAGCTTTGGTGGTGACCAATATACGCAGGCAAATCAGAATGTCTATCATTCTATTCAGTTGGAAAACGGCAGCTATCAGCTTCGTTTGCACGTTTCTGGTACTTCAGCCAATTCTGTCACACTACAGTTGAAGAATATCACTTCAGGTAAATATCTAGTGAACACAACCTCAGAGGCAGGAAAGGATATCGTAGCAGATTTCAAGGTTTCTGAGGGATGGGGTGAATACAAATTGGATATCCTTCGTGAAAACTCATCTGCATCGCTTAGCATCTCTAATCTGGCAATTTATGAGAAGTCGGAGAATACGGGTGTAAATGCTGCTATTGCTGAGGCAGGAACTTCAAAGGCGCAGTATTATACAATATCAGGAATAAAAGTTGTGAATCCTTCGAAGGGCGTTTTCATTAAGAAGAGTGGAAACAAAACTTCGAAGGTTATTTTGAAATAAAGGCTGTTGCGAGAACTACAGGTTGTTTCAAAACTATTCTCCCCCGCTTGATTTGCGGGGGAGATAAAATAACGTGAGTTCGACGAAATATAACTCCTTGAAATTTGGTGATTAGCGAATACGGTTGAAATAGCCAACGTAAATGTACGG
>CAJOPE010000131.1 GCA_905236815.1 uncultured Prevotella sp.
AAATGCGCAGAATGTGTCGAAAAAGAGTAGCCAGTACTTTACACTAACTCTGTAAGTTGTTGATTTTCAATCCTCGTTAGCCGCCGCACAGGCTGCTGTTGAAGAGTAAGAAATTTCTCTCGCTTCTTTCGGGAAGTGTTAGAAAACGATATATAAAGAGGTGTAGATTTATTTCTACACCTCTTTTTTTATCTGGATAATTCTTCGGAAAACTTTATCACACTACTTCTCCCCACACTTTTGGAAGAGATTGAAAGAGGGCATGCCACGATCAAGCAGCTATTCAGTAGGTAAAACATCATCAAATAATTTTCGTTTTTCTTTTCTTTTTATTATCTTTGCAAGCAATTAATAATAAAAAGATGAAGAAATTTCTCCTATTAATAATGATATCGTTGATGACAATGACAGTTTCTGCTAAGTCATTGCGCCAGTTGTGGATAGATATGCCAGACTCGATCGTACCTTATCTTAATAAAAACTTGCGTACGGAATTTGTTGATTTCGTAGATATGAAGGTGAAGGCAGATGTTAAAAATCTCTTCGACCAGAATAGCAGAATGGATACATTAACCAATGATTATCTTAAGGTAACCTTGAATGAATCTGCCACACTTGAGATGAAACTCTTTTCGAGCAGTGATGGCAAAGACGTTCTTTGTTTGGTGAAGACTTTTAGTGCGCCGGAAAAGGAGAGCGAGTTGGTTTTCTTTGATTCATCCTGGAATCAGCTGAATACATCCGATCTCTTTTCGGGTGTCCAGTTGGATAAACTCCCTGGTCAGTTGGTTCAGAAGCCAGATACAATGTCACAGGAAAGATTTGAGAAACTGAAAATATTGATAGAACCAGAAATGACATGGAATGAGCTGAATATTGGTGAGAATAGTATCACTTTTAATTTGGCCACTCCTTTGATGTCGAATGACGATAAAAAAGCAGTTGATACAATTCTAGTGCAAAGAAAGTTTAAATGGAACGGTAAAACATTTAACTAGTATTAAAATTAGAATATTTTCTGAATAATCTCTTTGAGATATTTGGGAAATGTGTAACTTTGCATCGTGTTTTTCATGGTATTAGATTATTAAGGTTAATAAAAGATTGGTTGTCGTGAGACAATCAATTTTTTTTGTCCCTATAGCACTTGATTTTTTACTTGTTTTATACAAATTAAGTACTTTCATTTTTTCTTTAATCCAATCTTTCTTATTATCTTTGCATCATAATTGTAAATACGATTTAAAGATATTATTATGAATTTGAAAATTCGTTTAGCGCTGATGAACTTCCTTGAGTTCGCTGCTTGGGGAGCTTATCTGACATCAATGGGAACTTACCTTGCTAATATCGGAATGGCTTCTGAGATTGGTTGGTTTTATGCTATCCAGGGTGTAGTTTCTATTTTTATGCCTGCCTTGATGGGTATTATTGCTGATCGCTGGGTACCTGCTCAGCGTTTGTTGGGCTTCTGTCATCTTGCAGCAGGATTGCTGATGTTTGGAGCTGCTTATGAAGGTATGCAAGGCAATAACTCGATGATATTCCCATTCTACACATTAAGTGTAGCATTCTATATGCCAACTTTGGCCTTGAGTAATTCTGTTGCTTATACGGGTTTAACTCGTGCTGGTATGGATACTGTTAAGGATTTCCCGCCAATTCGAGTATTCGGTACAGTTGGCTTCATTTGCATGATGTGGTTGGTCGATCTGTTGGGTTATCAGCCAAATCAGAACCAGTTTGTTGCCTCTGGTATAGTTAGCTTGATTCTCTTCCTTTATTCTTTCACTTTGCCAGCATGTGCTGTTAGTGAGAGTCATGAGCAAAAGAGTTTTGTTGATGCCTTGGGCCTACAGGCTTTCTCTTTGTTTAAGCAGAAGAAGATGGCTATATTCTTCATTTTCTCTATGCTTCTGGGTGTGAGTCTTCAGATTACAAACGGATTTGCCAATCCTTTTATAACCAGTTTCGGTTCTGATCCTGCATATGCTGATACTTTTGGCGTTCAGCACGCAAATATATTAATTTCACTCTCACAGATGAGTGAAACCTGCTGTATCCTTCTTATCCCATTCTTTATGAAGCGTTACGGAATAAAGAATGTAATGCTGATTGCGATGTTTGCATGGGTATTACGTTTTGGATTGTTCGGTTTGGGAAATCCAGGAAATGGCGTGTGGATGTTCATTCTTTCAATGATCGTATATGGAGTTGCATTCGACTTCTTCAATATTAGCGGTTCCTTGTTTGTTGACAAGTCGACAGATGAGAAACTTCGCTCAAGTGCTCAGGGCTTGTTTATGTTGATGACCAATGGTATTGGTGCAACAGTAGGAACCCTTTCTGCACAGGCAGTAGTGAATCATTTCACTGATGCCAATGGCGTTACTGCATGGCAGGAATGCTGGTACATCTTTGCAGGATATGCCCTTGTTGTGGGTGTAGCATTTGCATTGATGTTCCGTCCTAAAAAAGAGATAAATGAATAAAGTTAGAGTTAAATTCAAACTGATTTCTGAAGTCGTCGGCAATGAGGATATTGGATTGTTGATTCTTGTCGACGAAGCAGAACTTCATCAGATTGTCATACCATGCGACAAAAATGAAGTTCTACAACTTAATATGCGTGTACAAAAGAAGAAAGATTTGTCCACGCATCTGCCTGAGGTTCTTGTGCAATTAGTCAAGAGCCTCACTTTTGTGCAATTTGAGGTTTGTATTATCGACTGCATTGATGGTCATTATACAGCCCTGCTTACAAATACAAGCACATTGGAACAGTTCAAGATAGATGCCTTTGATGCAATACTTTTAGCCTATATTGCCAAACTCCCTATTTATATAGAGACAAATTTAATGAGGCGTCAGTGTTCCTATTTTGATCCGAAATCCTCAAAAATGTCTTTACCTATTAATGTCTTGAGTTTGAAGATGGTACAAAAGGCTCTTAATGAGGCGGTAATTAAGGAGGATTATGAACTCGCCTCTCGACTGAGAGATGAAATCAACCGTAGAAAGAAAGATAAAGATTGATATTATGAAAGAAGCAAGATATTTCTATGTGCCAGATGCTGACAAGACAGAGGAACTTCCTACCGAGGAGGCGATGCATGCTTTGCGAGTACTTCGACTTAAGAGCGGTGATGAGATTTTCCTGATGGATGGTGTTGGCAATTTCTATGATGGCGAGGTTACGCTAGCTGCCACCAAGAAATGTCTCTATAAAATTAATGAAAAACTTCCACAAGAGAAGTCTTGGAATGGACATATTCATCTAGTAATGGCTCCTACCAAGATGATGGATCGTATTGAGTGGATGGCAGAGAAAGCTACTGAGATAGGTTTTGATGAACTTTCTTTTCTCAATACTAAGTTCTCTGAGCGAAAAGTGTTGCGTACAGTGCGTTTAGACAAGATTGTGGTGTCTGCTGTTAAGCAAAGTCGCAAACCATGGAAGCCTGTTGTTAATGCAATGGTAACTTTCATGGAATTTATCAAGCAACCTGTAAAGGGCCGCAAATATATTTGCCATTGTTACGAAGAATTTGAGAAAAAAGATTTCTTTACAGAAATTTCTCGTCCAGTTGCCAATGAGGAGGATGCTGATATAACAGTGTTGGTAGGTCCTGAGGGTGATTTTTCGATTGATGAAGTAAAGATGGCATTAGAAAACGGATATGAGTCTGTTACCTTGGGTAATAGTCGTCTAAGAACAGAAACAGCAGGACTTTATGCTGTTGCTCTTTCTAATTTAGCAAGAAGAAAATGAAATCATTAAACAAATTTCTGTTGTCGTTGTTGGCTGTGGCAATCTTGTTCTGCAGTTGCAATAACGATAGTTATCTCAATGTAATACCTGCTTCCTCCAGTGCCTTGATTTCCGTAGATATGCCTGCTTTGGCAGAGAAATCTAATATGGCAGACAAGGGAGCCATTCTGAAGAGTCTATTGGGTGTTGACGATCCTGAGAAGTGTGGTATTGATCTGGCAAGTAAACTCTATCTCTTCGAGAGTGCTGAGGGACATCTTGGATTATGTGCTAAGGTAAGTAGTGAAAGCGATTTGGAAGAAGTTTTCAATACGCTAAATAAGAAAGGTGTATGTGAGAAGATTTCAGAGAAAAGAGGCTTTCATTTCACCACATTAAAAAATGTGTGGCTTGCAGGTTATTCCGATGATGCACTTATTGTGATGGGACCTGTAGTTAAGGCAGCTCAGGCTGAATTGCAGCAGAAGATGGCTCGCTATCTTGATGCGGATGATGAAGATGGTATTAAGGATAGTCCGATGTTCGAGAAGTTGGACTCTATGTCAGCTCCTATGGCCTTAGTGGCAAAAGCTCAGGCATTACCTCAGCAGTTTGTTGCACCTTTCACGCTTGGTGCTCCAAAGGGAACAGATGCCTCTCAGATTATGATAGCTGCTGATTTATCCATTGAGAAAGGAAGATTGAAACTGGATGGCGAAACCTTCTCGTTCAACAAGAAAGTAGATGAAAGCCTCAAGCAAGCAGCCAAGGTTTATCGTCCTATTCAGGGCAAATACCTTCAGGCGATGCCTTCCTCAGCCGTTGTCGGTATGTTTATGAATGTTGACGGAAAGAAGTTCCTGCCAATGATGCAGAATAATAATGCCCTTCAGATGGTGTTGGCAGGCATAAATACTGCAATAGATATGGACAATATCATGCGAAGTGTTAATGGTGATTTGGCTATCATCGTTCCTGTGATGAGCGAAAGCAACACTCAGTTGATGATGGGAGCTCAGTTGGCGCATAGCAATTGGCTGGCTGATGTGGACTATTGGAAACAGAGTTGTCCGCAAGGAAGCAAGATCACGAATTGGGGCAAGAATGCTTTCTGCTATACCGATGGTAAGACTTCTTATTTCTTTGGCGTTAGCAATGATTTGCAGTATTATAGTGGAAGCAGCAAGGGTATGGCCCTTGGAAGTATCAAAGTTGCTCCAAATCCAATAGCTGCCGATCTGCAGGCTGAAATTAAGGGAAAGAAGCTTGTAATGGTAATTAATATCGATGGGGAAGGGAAGGAGAAAGAAGCTTTGGCTGCTATGTCTTCCATTCTTCAGCCACTCTTTGGTAATTTGAATTCTATAGTTTATAGTTTGAAATAAGAATGGATACAATTAAACTTAGTTCTGTTGTTCCTCAGGTGTTTTCCTCTCGTAAGGATGAACTTAACTCGGATATATGGAACACGGATGCCACTTTTGAAAAAGGACATCTTTATTTGGTGGAGGCTGAAAGTGGTAAGGGTAAGAGTACCTTCTGCAGCTACATTCTAGGTTATCGCCACGACCACAGCGGTGAGGTTTTGTTCGGCGATAAGGATACCGCTACATTCAAGGTTAAAGATTGGGTGGAAATCCGCCAGCGTCATATCAGTCACCTTTTTCAGGAACTTCGACTTTTCCCAGAGCTTACAGCGATGGAAAATGTTGAAATCAAGAATAAGATTACTGGTTTCAAAAGCCGCGAGCAAATACTGAAATGGTTTGACATGTTGGGTATCGGCGACAAGGTGGATGCTAAAATTGGCAGAATGTCGTTTGGTCAGCAGCAGCGTGTGGCAATGATTCGCGCGCTGGTTCAGCCTTTTGATTTTCTTCTTGCCGACGAACCTATCAGCCACCTCGACGACAATAACAGTCGTATTATGGGTGAGATTATGATGGAAGAAGCAAAAAGTCAGGGGGCTGGTGTGATCGTCACCAGTATCGGCAAGCATATGGATTTGCCATATGAAAAGATTTTCCGTCTGTAAAGACAAAATTATTAAGGAGGATACCTATTAATAATTAAGCAAATGAATTTAGTTTGGAAATTACTTCGACAGCATATTAGCATTCCTCAGTTTATTGGCTTTTTCTTTGCCAATCTTTTTGGAATGCTCATTGTTCTTCTTGGCTTTCAGTTCTATAAGGATGTGATGCCTGTATTTACGGCCAAGGATAGTTTCATGAAGTCTGACTACCTTATTATAAATAAGACAATAGGCACAGCAAGCACCATTAGTGGAAGTTCCAACACCTTTACCAGCGGAGAGGTGGATGAGGTGGCTGCCCAGAAATTTGTGAAGCGTATCGGAAAGTTTACACCTACCGAATATAAGGTGAATGCCACAATGGGTGTGAATGGATTGAATGTACTTAATTCTGAAATTCCTATTGAGGCTGTTCCTGATGATTTCGTGGATGTGGACTTGAAGGATTGGAAATATACAGCAGGTGAGGAAGTGGTTCCTGTGATTATGCCAAGAGCTTATCTCACAATGTATAACTTCGGCTTTGCCCAAAGCCATTCCCTTCCAAAAATCAGCGAGGGTTTGGTAGGAATGATTGACTTGAAACTTTTCGTACAAGGTAATGGCCATCATTCAACCTTTAAAGGAAAGATTATCGGATTCTCAAGCCGTTTGAATACCATCCTCGTTCCTCAAACCTTTATGGATTGGAGTAACGGATATTTTGAGCCAACCCAGCATAGTGAGCCATCCCGACTGATAATGGATGTAGAAAATCCAGCCGATGAGCATATTTCAAAGTATATGGAGAAAAACGGCTATGAGGTGGAAGATGACAAAATGAATGCAGAGAAGACCACTTATTTTTTACGAATGATGGTGACAATGGTGATGATCGTCGGCCTGGTTATTTCCATTTTAAGTTTTTATATTCTCATGCTGAGCATCTATCTGCTGGTTCAGAAGAACTCCTCAAAATTAGAGAACTTATTATTAATAGGATATAGTCCGGGTAATGTTGCACGTCCTTACCAGGTATTAACAATCGCCTTGAATGTAGGCGTACTTTTAATCGCCTGGCTGGTTTTGTATTTTGTCCGCGCTTATTATATGAATTTTATTGCGGCATTGTTCCCTCAACTAGACGATGGAAATATGCTGCCAGCTATAATAGTAGGCTTGGGATTGTTCATGGTGGTGAGCATTTGCAACATAATTGCTATTCGACGAAAAATCATGTCGATTTGGCGTAGAAAGGAGTAAAAAATGTAAGGTTCGGGTTGATTTTTTTTTCACCCGAACCTATTTTTTTTTAGTTTCTGTCACAATTTTAACACTTTTGTAACTATTATATAAGAAAAATTAAGTAAATTTGCAGCAAATATGGATTAACTGGGTTTATCCCCTCAAATTAGTAATTAAATTTCAGTTAAAGGTATGCAAAAAAGATTGCATTTTCTAATGGCGCTGCTGTTGTTTTTTACAACAACATTGATGGCGCAAGTTACAACTTCAAGTATTAATGGTAAAGTCTTTGCAGGTGGCGAGATCGTTATTGGTGCAACAGTAAAAGCACTGCACACGCCTTCTGGTACTACCTACAATGCGGTAACAAACATCGATGGACGTTATACCATCCAAGGTATGCGTGTTGGTGGCCCTTACAAACTTCTTATTTCTTATATTGGTTATAAGACAGTAGAGCGTTCCAACATCTATCTTGAACTTGGTGAGCCTACAGTTATTGATGCCGACCTAAAGGAGAACTCTAGAACTCTTGGTGAAGTTACTGTTACTGGTGTCGCTGGCCATGGTGGTAGCGGTGCAGGTTCAAACTTCTCATTGCAGGCTATTGAGAATACTCCAACAGTTGACCGTAACGTCTATGATGTTGCTAAACTGTCTCCACTTGTTAACTCTAACAAGTTTGGTGGTATCACAATTGCTGGAGCAAACAACCGTTACAATTCATTCCAGATTGATGGTATGGTTGCAAACGACGTGTTTGGTTTGACTTCATCTGGTACAAACGGTGGTTTGACAGGTGCTACACCTATTTCAATGGATGCTATTGAGCAGATTCAGGTTGCAGTATCTCCTTTCGACGTTAGACAGAGTGGTTTCACCGGTGGTGCTATCAATGCTATTACAAAGTCTGGTACTAACAACTTTAAGGGTACAGCTTTCGCTTACTTTACAAATGAGAATATGTATGGCCGTTGGAGTCAGGCATATGACAGAGAGCAGAAGTTGACAGATGAGACAACAAAGACTTACGGTTTTACTTTCGGTGGACCAATTGTTAAGGATAAGTTGTTCTTCTTCACATCTCTTGAGTACAAGAAGAATGAGTATCCTGCAACTTACTATGCTGGTGCTCCAGATTACTTCATGACAAAGGAAATGGCACAGTCGCTTTCTGATATTTACTTTGCAAAGACAGGTATCAGAGAAACTTACGATCAGCGTAATATTGAAAAGCAGGGTCTTTCTTTGTTAGGTAGATTGGATTGGAATATTAACAGTAACAACCATTTCAGTTTCCGTTATCAGGGAAATGTTTCTTATTCTGATAACTTCGCTATTGGTAAGAATGCTTTCTATTTCAACAACTCAGGCTATCGTATGAAGGATAATACTCACTCTTTTGTTGCTGAGTTGACTTCTCACATTGGCAATTCATATTACAATGAGTTGCGTGCAGGTTTAACTTCCGTACGTGATTTCCGTGATATTCCTTATGAGGGTACAACATTGTATTTCTCTGGAAATGGTAAGTCTGTAAACTTGGGTACAGAATATTCTTCAGGTGTAAACTCACTTGATCAGGATATCTGGACTATCGAGGATAACTTCTCTATTTATAAAGGTAACCATAACTTCACAATTGGTACTCACAATGAGATCTACAACATGAAGAATGGTTTCTATCAGGCAGCATTTGGTGAATACTCTTACAACTACAATCAGCTTGAGGAATTCATCACAGATCAGTCTATTGTTCCAAACTCTGGTTATGTAATGAAGTTCTCTGATGAGAAGGTTACAGGTACTCCATACTGGAAGACTCCTTTCAAGGCAGCTATGGTAGGTCTCTATGCTCAGGACAAGTGGGATATTTCTAACTCATTCCAGTTGAGCTATGGTATTCGTTTTGATCTTCCTTTGTATCTTAATGATATTACCGAGAACCCAGCTTTCAACCTCACAGCATGGTCTAAAAACAATGATGCACAGGTAGGTCGCAAGCCATCTTCATCAATCATGGTTTCTCCACGTGCAGGTTTCCGTTGGTTTATGGACGAATCACACAAGAGTCTCCTTCGTGGTGGCTTAGGTATCTTTAATGGTCGTGCTCCTTTCGTTTGGTTGGAGAATGCATGGGCAAATACAGGTGTAGAAATGAAGGGCTTGAACATTCGTAATACAGGCAACCCTCCTACATTCGATCAGTATGGAAGTGCAACTCCTGCAGCTATCCGTCAGGAGTTTGGTCAGAAGGGTGGTGTAAACCCTGATATCGTAACAATCGATCGCAAGTTCAAGTTCCCACAGGTATTCCGTACAAACTTGGCTTTGGAGCAGCAGCTTCCTTATGGTATTAAGATGACTCTTGAAGGTTTGTACTCTCGTCAGCTCAACGCAGTTTGGTTCGAGAACCTTGCACTTCAGCAGAAGGGTGAAATCTATGCTGTTCCAGGTGTAGAGGCTTCAAAGACTCCTTACTATGCAAGCAACCAGAACATTACTTATACAGCAGCTGATGGTTCTGAGCAGAAGTTCTATGCAAACTCTGTTATCAATCTTAAGAATACAAATAAGGGTCATAGCTATAGCTTGAGTGCTAAGTTCGAGAAAAGCTTCGACTTCGGTCTTGACTTGATGGCAAGCTACACATTCGGTCACTCATACTCAGTTAATGATGGTACTTCTTCTGTTGCTACTTCTAACTGGAAGTATTACTACTGTGTTGACCCTAACAAGCCAGACCTTTCTTACTCTATGTTCGATGTTCCTCATCGTGTAATGATTCAGGCTGCTTATAACTCTAAGACTTATGGCAATGGCCGTTGGCAGAGCCACATTGTACTTACCTACAATGGTTCAACAGGTCAGCGTTACAGCCTTACAATGAATGATAATGCTTCTGCTTCTTTCAATGGTGAATATGCAAAGGGTAACACACTTCTTTACATCCCAACAGAGAAGGAACTTCAGTCGATGAACTTCGTTGACGGCAAGACAATGACAGCTGAAGAGAGTCGTGTAGCATTCGAGAAGTGGATTGAGAATGATGACTATGCTAAGGATCACCGCGGTCAGTATGCAGAGCGCAACTCTAATCTTGCTCCTTGGGAGAATCACTTCGATCTTCACTTTACTCAGGACTTCTTCTATTTGAAGGAGCGTGGTAGCAAGATCAGCTTGGTATTCGATGTTCTTAACATTGGTAACTTGTTGAACAAGAAGTGGGGTACTTATTATTCAAATACTTATAATACTCCTATCATCACTGTTGATAAGGTGGATACTAAGACTCTTACTCCTTCTTACACATTCGGTGCAACAGAGGTTTATAAGAACGATTACTCTAGCCGTTGGCACATGCAGCTCGGTCTTCGTGTGACATTCTAATAGATTCATCAATTCACATAATATTAAGAGGCATATTCTTTGGAGTATGCCTCTTTTTTTTTATCTTTGTGATTAGAAACAATTCATTAATCAAAAAAAGAAAAGTATTATGATTATCGATTTTGACAAGATTGAGGAAGCTCATCTCACCAATTTCAAAGGTGGTAATGGTCCTTTGGACACTCGCAACTATGTGGATGATAAGGTTAAGATAATGTATTCAACTCTCCGTCCAGGTGCTTCCAGTGGCTTGCATACTCACGAGGGTAACTGCGAGATTGTTTATATTGTGAGTGGTGTTGCCACTTTCCACTACGATGATGTGGTAGAGGAGTGTAGAGTAGGACAGGTACATTATTGTCCAGAGGGTCATGCTCATTATATGGAGAATAATACTGACCACGATTTGGTATATCTCGCAATCGTTCCTGAGCATCATTAATTTCTTCCGTAGAACGATATATTATGAAATCGAAAAGAAAAAAATAACTTTTTATTTTTTTAGTTTTCGATTCATAAGTATTTGACTGATAGTGCTTTTGGCTGAAAGCAATTAAATAGTATTTGCCAACCTTTGAAAATTATCAAGGGTTGGCAAATTGTTATTTGTGATGTTACAATACTTGGTGTTTTGTGATGAAAGACATAAGTTCTTGGCTCCTAAGAGTTGGTCTTATTGATTACATTATTTCAAGTTTTGTACGATGTCCAAGCTAAGTAGGCGAGTTACGGGTGCTAAACCTATGGTTTAGGAGGTCTAAACCATAGGTTTAGGTGTCGTATCTCGAGGCTATAAAATACATTAGCATCAATTAAATAATTGCTTTCAGCCAAAATCACTATCAGTCAAATACTTATGAATCGAAAACTAAAAAAATGAAAAGTTAGTTTTATTTTTTTTGTATACTTGCTTTTTGGGGGTGATTTATGGGAAGGTTGATGGGGGAATGGTTTAAACTAGGGGTATTAATATCAGCGTTTTTTTCTTAAATTTGTGGCATACCCTCTCTCTTATCTCCCCCACAAGTGGGGGAGAAGATACGTTACCTTTATTGTAATTCGTCACAGTTGTAGAACTCAATTATACAGACTTTCTCCCCCGCTTGCGGGGGAGATCGAGGCTGCTGACAAAGTAGCTTCTTTCTGCTCTTTTGCATAAATATTATAACCCAAAGGGACCCTATAATTTCGATATAGGCCTT
>CAJOPE010000132.1 GCA_905236815.1 uncultured Prevotella sp.
GGAGAAAAAGGAAACGCCCCAGAGAAATCTGAGGCGTTTTTTCGTTGTGGGGAGGGAACCCGAAAAAGTAACATTTCGTTTTGCGGAACGGAACGCGTCGTTTAATTTTTCAGGAACATTTCGTTTTGCGGATTATATAAACACAAATATAACCTAGATAAATACCCTACAAATGTTAGTGTTCTATATATTCTAAAGAATCAATACCTTGGGAATATACTAAAAATAAAACATTTAAAAAAGTTCCTCCATATTTTAAGCTAATCAATTGAAATACAATAGCTTAACTATGGAGGAACTTTTCGTTTTCTTTCATAAGCACTAACTCAAGGAAAATACTCATTTAAACGGTTTATTTTGAGTGCGAAGAAAGCCCGAATGGGGTATTAAAAACATATATATCGGAAAGTCTGCCTCCAGGCAGACTATTATCGCCCTCTAGGCAGACTATAATCTGCCTGGAGGCAGACGAAGGATTTTCGCGAATTTCATTCACCTAAAGAGCAGAAATAAAGATTAAACTTCAATAATATCATCCGTCGATCACATTCAAGGGAGAATTATGCGGTTTGCCACCTCAGTATGGCTTATTCTTGTAAAGATGAAACAGATTAATTCTATTCTGAAAAGTTCCTCCATAGTTAAAAGCAAGATATACAACAACTTATCTCAAAAAATGGAGGAACTTTTTTTATTGAATAAAAAACTCCTCTGCAGCATAGGCAGATACCTATAACTACAGAGGAGCTAATCATATTTTATTGGTGTCCTGTCCTATTCCCAAGAATTAGACAGTGTGTCCCAATCATCTATCGGAGAATTATTAACCTTTGCGTTTGGATTATTTGAACCTTCACCTCCCTTTTCAATAGTCTCGTCATCCTGACCATCGTAAGTTGTATTATGGACAGAATTAAAACAAATAGATCTCGTATCACAATGTATGTTTTCTACAATTGGAGCAATATATTTTTTCTTTATAATTTCCATTAGTCGCTATTATGAATACTATTAGTCTATTTAATTATCACCTTCTTGTTGTTGACAATATAAATGCCTGCAGGCAGTTCATTAAGTTTCTTATTTATCTTCTGACCTTGAACAGTGTAGATGCCACTTGAAGATGTTGAAGAACGAACCCCATCGAAATAAATTTCTTCTACTCCTGTAGTCATTTCATCCTCCTGACTGTTCTGATCAATGAAGTCAACCATGAAATTCGCCTTTTTCGCCTGAGCATTCTGAGGTTCCAGGAAGGAATAGAGAGCATTCAGGGTATGACCACCTTCACTATAGTGATACAATTTGCCATTTGACACAAAGTAAGTGTTAGCCGGAACAACATGATTATAATCATAATTTCCCTTGTAAGCCCACGAGCCATCACTGCTGTAGAAGACGTTAGGATCGCGATCGTCAGGACTAACATCGTGAATTCTAACCATTGTGATAAGATTCTCATCATTAGCATCTACCTCATAAAGAGTCGGATCAACATCCTCGAATGTAGGCTTAATCAAGCAAGGGTCTCCGGCAACTATCATCTTGGAATAATGTCTCATAAAATTCAACTGATTGGTTTCGTTGTTAGCATCATTAAAATAGGAAATACGAGTTCCCTTTCCAAAATACTTCTCAACCTGCCCCTCATTCATTGAAAAAGGAAGGATAAAGGCATTATACTTATTCTTTCTCAAGTTACGCTTATAATTTACAGACGTGTGTGAGTTTACATCCTGCTCATAATCAACTGAAGCATTTACGGTCAAAGGATTTTTTCTCACCTTATCATTACTAGAATCAAATGAGAAGCCGGCAAATCCCATCTTACTACCAGTCTGGAAGATATAGTAGGTCTTTCCTGGAAGCACATCAAAAGTATAGCGTACATACGCCTTACTAATCAAAATATGGCCACCTGTATAGCTTCGTTTAAGTTCATCAGGAGCATTTGGATCAGTACTAATATCGAAGACCTTCTGCTTGGAATTTCGAGCATTCTCTGGCCATACAGCATCTATGAAGTTGTACTGGTCATCAGTAAGATTAGAACGTTTTTCTCTATCAAAAACAAACGCCTTTCTCTGATGATTAACATAGGAAGTTTCATTATCGGAGTTATTACATCTATAATAGCTCTCGGTATAAGCACCAGTACCATCCGAATTAGTATTCAACTTCACACCCTCTCCATGTTCGTCAACAATATAAAGAGGACGCCAGCGAATCATATCATTCTTCTCAGGATTCCATGCATCCACGCCATTCCATTCCACGCAGCCCTTCTGGAGCACATACGCATAAACAGTACCGGCTTTGGTTGGCTCAAACTTTACATAGTCACCACGACAAGGAAGCAAGAAGGTGTTCTTTGCAAGAGGATCGTAAGTTAAATTCTTCTCGCTCTTGGCATTTGAGCTACCTCCCATCTCACTCTCGAACATGAAGCCATCAACCGTAGAGTTATTAGCACCCAGCTTGTAATCCAACTTAGATTTTGCCCAGGCATCCTGAATAGCATAGTCGTTGGCTTTATAATCAATAAGGTCATGGTCATCCCATCCACCCCATGTCATCTTTATACCCTCAACATCTGTTACTGCCTGACGAACTTCAGGTGTAAAAGCATCAGGCACCATATAAGTAGCAATGCTCTTAATCATCAAGTCGTAGCAGGCTGTCTTTGAAATATCATTTCGCTCGACAGAAGCAACTGTTGCATAAACACGAATTCTATTTGCATCTACTTCGGTTTGTGACTCTACTCCATTTACATAGATTGGAGCACTATGCTTTGAAACTACAAAATTAGTCTCACCAATAGTAGCATGGTACATATCAAAGATGCCCTTATTATCAACTGTCAACCAATTAGCATACCCTTTCTCAACTGTATTAGAGATATAGTTGCTAAATGAATGGCTAAAATAAGGAAGACCATCCTTGTGCATCACCTTTTCTTTCTTAGTAACGAAAGAGCCATCAGCATTGGTTTTCGGATTCCCCTCTGCATCATAATCTACAACATCGTTCCAATTAAGGTAGGCATCCGCCTTTGTTGTAGACTCTTCATCTGCCGCACTACTAATAAAGGCGGGTTCATAATTCAAGCCATAGAAACAGAAGCCATATTCCTCATCACCATTCTCATCATAGGAATATTTATTGTCTGTTGTCTCAGGCATCATATAGAAGTAGCAATCATCAGTAGCTCTCAAAGAACTCTTAAATCGATACTCGCCTGTATAAGTGTGTTCTGGAATATAGGTTTCTCTTTCAACCACATCACCATTTAAGTCAATAAGAACATAGGTTCTGCCTGCTTCCCAAGTAGCGTCTATAGTAACAAAGCCGTCACAAATAGGATTCAATTTTAGGAAAGCACCTGCAGTTGGCAAGTACAACACTTCTTCGGTTGAACTTGTATTGTTTTCATTCAAAACCGTAGTTTGGGTTGTTTTACTACCATCAAAAATAACTTTTGGAGATGTCGCAAATAAATGGCGGACATAGTCCTTATAAGTTGGATCCTCCTCTTCTGGTTCGGCATCATCTTCTCCATCCTTTGGCTCATTTTCTGGTTCTGTCTTCATCACATTCCAAAGATAGTAGCTATTCATAGCACCGAATGCGACTTCCAAACCAGGGACTGCATTAATAATAGTACCTGGATAAATATAGGTATTTTCATTCTTCTCATCAGAAGCAGTGCCCACAAAGGAAATCTTTCCATAATGCTTAGAACCCTTTTCATCATTGATTACATAATTCCAAGTTGGAGTAAAGATATAGATAGAATAGTTGGCAATGCCTTCTTCATAATCTTCTGCATTCCTAGGAGTAGCAACCACATCTATCTCATAAAAGCCATCCCTTGCAGAAGTATTTATCTTGCCTGTGGTAGAATACCTTTTACCACCATCCCATCGTAAATCTCCTGGAGAAAAGATTTCATTATTAGTTCCATACTGCTCAGTTTTTGAATAATAATATTGGCCAGTATATTTCAATGTGTACTGCTCGCTGATATCCTCGCCATTGGCATCAGTTATCGTAAGAGTTGGCTCTACAATTTTCTGGCCATTACGAATAACAACATCCGACTCTGAGAACTTAACAACAGGAGTGATTTTTTTAACAACATTCACCTTCAGATAGACAACAGTAGGGTCGTAATATTGTCTTTCTTTGTTAGTTCCCCAATACCAGCCGCTTCTTACCTCATATTCATCCCATGCAGTTACATGAATTGGCACCAAATAGGTTCCTTCCTTTTCTCCTGTAAAATAGAAGTAATCCCCATAATAATAATTAGAAACTCTTTTATAAGTAATTCCATCAGGAAGTTCATTACTTCTAATTTCCCAATTTTTACCACCTACTTTATCCTTAATTTCAAGAATACTATAAGCCTCCAGGCTAAAAGGATTCACCTTATTATTACTATACCATCTATTACCTGTTTTAATGGTAATTTCTTCTGGTGAAATAACAACATCAGGATATTTCTGTGTAATCTTTACATTAAGCGTACCATTCACTGTATTGAAGGCATTTGTCATAGGATAAACGGTAAAGACTACTTTCTCCTCTTTGCCATCTTCAGTAGTCATATTTCCTGTCTTGAACAAAGGATCACCTTCCTTTGCATCAATGTAACCTTCAGTATTTTTATATATCTGATTATTATAAGCAGCTTCATCAGCAGTCAAGTGATTAATCTCCATGTCTGTATAATTGGTAGACTTATAATAAGACATAGCTGCAATGCGTCCTATATTCTTGTAAGTCAAGTTAAAGTTATTGGAGATATCATTATCAAACTCATCGTACACCTTCACAATAAGTTCATTGAAATATCCCGATCTACGTTTGAAAACAACCAAGTCCTTCTGATCCTTCGACAACTCTGTACTTTCAAAGACTACGTGAGCATCCCTAGTACCACGTCGCTGTATTACTTTTAATACAATATTCATTTCAGCCTTATCATAGGCACTCTTATACACCGCTGTTGGAGTAAAGCTCAAATGAACATTCACCCCATCTGTCAGCTGAATTCCTTTCAAAACCTTAGCAGTAGAATTTAAAGAAATATAATCATTAATGGCATGGTTTTTACCATTTTTATCAGTAACAACCACCTCAGGTTTGTCAAGAATATAGTGATCGGAAATATCACGATTAAACTCATCAACTATAGAAATTGATGGATAAACAATCTCAACATCTTTATAGGTAGTAACCTTGTATGGAGTATTTCTATCTTTTATTACATTTCCATTATATTTAATGTAACCTTGATCACCATGAACTTTTACAATATAATGAGCTACTGCAGTATTATACTTACGAGCCTGTTCCTCATCTACAGGATAACATCTAACAACCACACGGAACTCACCAGGGTTAGAGCCAGCAACAACCTCACCAGTAAACAAGTTGACCGAACTACCAGTATTTGAATCCACACATGGATTCTGAATACGCTCCATATCAATGAAGTAATTCAAAGCAAAATTAGTAGATGTACGAATCAACTTTTCTGAATCTTCATAAACCACAACAGTTGGCTCAGTTACCTTTGTTTGATTAATTGGAGCATCCAACACAGGGAACTCTACGCCAATCGTTGGAGTAATCTTTTCATGATATTTTTCATCATCCTCTTCGTAAGTAATAACCACTTTACCCTTATAGGACACATATCCCTTCTCGAAGCTTTTACGAGTTTCGCCAACAACGACAAAAGACACATTATACTCTGTATCACCAAAACGAGGCGTCCATACAGCATTCGAAATAGTGCCATAGCCTTCCCTGCCTCCATTTTCATAGTCGGACGACAAGTCACCATTATAGGTATTGTGATAAACGAAAACACCATTATGTTCCCCATAATCCTCGAATACAATCTTCAGTATTCGACGATTTGAAGTAGTTGAGAATCGGGCATACGAAGCTTGGAAAATATCCACCTCATCAGAATGCACATAAGCATCGGAGAGAGAAAATTTCCATCCATCTTCTGTCGTAATACTGTACTTATGGCCGGTAATTCCACTACGTTTCAAATCGAGCGTTGCACTAGAGTTTGTAGCCTCGCCCTCGTCTGTTAACCCCTTAACCAAGGAAGAAACAGACAATTCCTTGGTTAATGTCTTTGCAACCATATTATTTGCTGTCAACATGCACAGAATGCACGACAACAGCATAATAATCATTATGCGTTTTCGACTCATAATTTTTATTTTAAAACATTCTAAAAAAAATCGGCAAAATTTTTATAATAAGATATTTAATACCGAGAAATTTAATCGTTTAAGTGTTTTTACAAATTCACACTATTATTTTGACTGCAAAGTTAGTCAATAATTATGAATTATAAAAGAAATATACATATATTTTTCAAATTTTTAGTCCAAAAAAAAATGATAATAATTTTCCAATTAAACTTCTGATAGAACCCTATAGCAAGTAAATTTACTTGTGTATACAAAAATAATACGGACAAATCAAGAGGAACTGAAAAATATATTCTTTGAAAGCAAGTAGTTAATATAGCCTGAACCATTCATCCTTAAAGTCCTAATAATTAAAGGCTTACAAATTTTTACGAATAGTTTTTAGGATATTGTTTTTAAATTATATGGCAAAGTATAA
>CAJOPE010000133.1 GCA_905236815.1 uncultured Prevotella sp.
AAATGTTAATAGATTGTCAATCAGTATATTGCAATGTTTGATTATTCGCGAAAGCCGGTAAAATGGCAAGTGGGAAACTTTAGTTAAGTTATATCCTATATAATAGTACATAAAGGTGAATGATTTTAAATTGATTTCTAAAATCTTTAATTATTGCAGATGACCTGCAATTATAATGCAGATGACCTGCAATCATAATGCAGGTGACTTGCAATGTCATTACAGGTCATCGGCTATTAAGAAAGTTGATATTGTAAAAATCGGCCTAAACTATATGTCCGATTTGCACAAAATAGACATAAAACAATATTTCCACCTCGAAAAACAGCATTTATCCCCAGAGGTAACTGTATCTTTTGTATCTTTGCAGTGTTAAAAGTTAAAACATTCGCATTACATTTTATTACTTATCACGAGCTAAGACTAAAATCATTAAAACAAAATAGCTTCTCCGTAAAAAGAGAAGCTATTTTTTTATATGAGTTCCACGAATTAAAATAAAGAGATTATGGAAAGATCGATGTCTTGAAATTGTAACCTTCCACACACAAGGTCGATGTGTTGAAATGTTAAAAAAGCTAACTCAACGGTTTAGCAGGTCTAAACCGATGGTTTACGACCTCTAAACGGTGCATTTACGTTGGCTATCTCAACTGTTTTCGCTAATCACCAAATTTCAAACAGATATATTTCGTCAAACTCACGTTATTTACTTATATTTTTCCTCTTCCACCCTTCCGGAATCCAGGATGTTCCAAACTTACTTGGCAACTCGGTTGGGCACTCGAACTCTCCTTCGGGAGCAACATTATCCAACCAATTACGGGTTGATCTATCCTCATCTCGCATATTATCAGAATCCCATTTAGTAAAGGCTACTCTAACTTTCCTAAGTGAACTACAACCTCTGAACATATTCACACAACTAGTCATTTCCAGACTATCTGCTGCTATAAAGGGCGTTTCTGTTAGTGAAATACAATCATTAAACATTTCCCTATAACAAGCCCAACACAAAGACTTTGCTGGAAGGTCTGGAGCTTTTGTTATCAGCTTGCATCCATCAAACATCCCAAAATAGCATTCCACATCAAGTTTTGTTGCTGGTAAATCTGGTATTTTTGTCAAAGACCTACAGTCACCAAACATATATACATAACACCTGCTTGCCACTTCAGTTGCTGGTAGTTGAGGGGCATTTCTCATTGCATAGCAACGCAAAAACATATATGCATAACATTCATTTTGGAGTTTTACAGATGGTAATTCGGGAGCATCCAACAAATTATGACAATCTCGAAACATATCCTCATAACACCACATTTTCATTTCGTTAGCTGGAAGTTGGGGCGCGTGGATGAGTGAAGTACATTCCATGAACATAGCTTGATAACAACCCGGAGACAATATTATAGCAGGAAGTTCGGGTGCATGAGTTAATGAGGTGCATTCCTTGAATAACTCGCGAAAAATGAAAGATTTTCTCTCAAGGGATGCTGATGGATGATCATAATCGGTCAATGTCATGATATTACCAGAAGCAGCAATCGTTCCTGTCATAAAGAATCGATGAGTAGCCCCTTCGTTAGCTGAATGATAATCACCTCTAAAATAAACCTTATCTCCAATCTGAGGGAGCTGGATGGTATCATCAAGGGTGTAGGATTTCCATTCCCCGTCATTAAAACGAGTTTCCATCTTTGTGAAGTTTTGCTTATCCTTTTCTTCCACACGTCCAAAACGTATAGTAGAGTTTGCCTCCTCTGCGGTAAAACAGAGATAATTTTCTTTAGAATATACTGACATACTAATAAATATTAACAAAAGTAGTATTATTTTCCTCATAATATCAACAATTTACACTTAACACATCTAAGCGTTCCTGTGCCTCCTCAACACCTAATCCACTTGCTCTCTGATAATATTCCATAGCTTGCTTCACATCTGCTTTCAAGCCAAGCTCACCAAATTCATAGGCATATCCTATACTAAACAAGGCACTAGCGTTATCAACTTCGGCAGCCTTAAGATAATAATCCAACGCCAACTTGAAATTTATCCTTACACCACAACCCATTTCATACATACTGCCAAGACAAAAATATGCATCTTCATATCCCAAATCGGCTGATTTTTTGAAATAACGATAGGCTTTCTTATAATCTACAGCAACACCTAATCCGAAATAATAGGCGTAGCCAAGCAAAAACATTCCTCTAACTTGTTCATGTCTAGCAGAGCACTCAAACCAAAAGAATGCCTTCCGATAAATCTTTCTAGTTCCAATTCCACATTCGTAGCACCAACCTAATTCAGCTTCTGCTTCCTTACAACCCATTTCTACCGACTGCTTAATTAACAGAAAGCCTTTTTTCTCACTTTCTTCTACAATTGTTCCATATAGATACCAACAACCTAGATTATAGATAGCAAGCGGAAATTCCTTTTCCACACTCCTTTTAAGCAAATCGAACGCTTTGGCATCATTCTGCTCAACTCCATTGCCAGCTTGATATCTCAGCGCCATAAAAGTCATCGCCTGGGCATCCTCCTGATCACTAGCTGCAGATAACCAACGCAATCCTTCTTCCTCAGCAACATTGGTACCTTCACCATCAAGAAGCATAAAACCCACCTTACGCTGAGATTCTGGCTCTCCCATCTCTGCAGCCTTTTTATAGAGAGCAAAGGCCTTTGAAAAATCCACCTCAGTACCTATTCCATCATAATAAATACGAGCCTGATTGTAATAGCCTTCTCGATCACCTGACTCTGCTGCCTTGCAATACCAGTAGACCGCCTGCTCGATATTCCGATCAGTTCCCTTACCATACTCATAAAGAATAGCAAGATCATTCATGGAAAAAGCATGACCATGTTCGGCAGCACGATTCAGCCAATAAAAAGCTTTCTTGAAATTAATATGATTTCTATTAGGACCAAATCCGTGACAATAAGACTCACCAAGCAAATATTCGGCCTTTACGATACCTAGTTCTGCTGCTCGGGTATACATTTCGACTGTTTTTGCATAATAGCCATATTTATCAGCAAGATTACCCATATTAATCAGACATGCAGGAACATTACGTTCTGTCCCTTCTATGTTCCAGTGGATAGAAAGTCGACTATTTTTTCTTGTACCTCTACCCTCCTGATAATCCCAGGCAAGTTCGCAACAAGCCATACCATTACCCAATTTGGCAGATTTCATAAAACATCTGTGTGCTATTTTATCGTCTTGAGGTACACTGATACCAGAAACATACTCCATTCCCAATAAAAAAAGAGCAACATTATCGTCCTTCTTTGAATATTCCTGTAAGGCAAGAAGCTCATCTCCAGAGAGTTTCCTAATTGGCTTTTCAGAATCCTCAAATACTTCATCCACATTATCGAGTTCAAACTGCTCAAGGAGCACCTCTTTTAGTTCTTCAAATTCGCTTTCAGTCATAGTATTCTAATTTTGCAACAAAGATAACACAAATATATGACAAGAGCAAATTTTAAAAAAACATTTCAAATCATACCGATGAAACCAAAATATTTGACGATACCATTTGGTATTATCAAGGTTTATTTTTACCTTTGCGACATATTTAAAGAAACCACAAAAATAAAATACTTAGGGCAGAATAGAATAACAAATTATTATGAGAAAATATCTTTTGATTGCTATCACATGGCTAATCACCACACCAGTTTTCAGTTCAGATGATTATTATGTTCCCAAGAAATGGGGAATGGAAATTGGCTGGGGAGATGTTTATATAGACAATGACTCTTGGGATGGCTCGCTCTTAGGTTTGGCTAATGAAAGGGGAAAACTTATTTTTTATAATGGAGAAATTCTCAATAAAATGCATAATTTCTGATAGAACAAAAATATAAAGAGATAGCCTCAAATATTATAGTGTATATCACTTGCTTTTCTCTAAAACTTTTAATATTTTTGCACTATCAATTAACCAATTAATAAAAGAAATGCGATTTAAAGCTATGAAAAAAAATTATGTATTGTTAGGTTGCATGCTATTGACTTCGATTTTATCGTATGGCCAGAGCAATATTGAAATAAAGGAATATGAAACCAAACCATTGTATGACTTCTCAATTGATTTATTTGATAAGTTGCAGAAAAAACAACCAAAGAAAAACTTCATTTGTTCCCCTTTCGGTGTAGCATCCCTATATAGGATTCTGGGTGATGGAGCAGAAGGAACTACACGCAAAGAAATTGACAAGACCATAGGAATAGACAAAAAACAGATGTCTTATTTGGTAAACTATCTGAAGTGCAATAATGAAGAATTCAATTTAGATATTGCAAACCAGATTATTCTAAATGAAAAATATAACTTAAAGGAAGATTATAAGAAAGAGGTAGAATCAAGCTATCAGGCTATGATGGAAAGAATGGACTTTAGTGACAACAATTCCGTTACAAGGATTAACAATTGGTGTAAGAACAAAACGAAAGGTATGATTCCAACCATACTCGATACCACTAATCCTGCAGCGTTGTTATATGCCTTAAACTGTATCTACATGAAGGGAAAATGGCTTTCGCCATTTAAAGAAGAAAAAACCAAGATAGAAAAATTCAAACTCCTTTCTGGGACAAAAATTCCTATGGACATTATGAGAATGGAGAAAATTGGTTTACTATATGGGGAAACCAATGTTTTCAAATCGCTTAGTCTTGATTACATGAATGCAGACACAAAGAGATTTTCATTACTGCTGCTCTTGCCTAATAATGGGAAAAAGCTCGATGATATAACAAAATATCTAAAGAATCATTCCTTGAAGGAGATCGACGATATTGCAAATGATATCATAAAAGTACCAAATACGGAACATCATGTACATGTGAAATTGCCTAAGTTCGAAACTTCCACAGAAACAAATATACTAGAGACATTGAAGAGCATGGGTATTACCCACCTAGGATTCCCTGAAGCAAACTTCAGCAATATGACAGATGAGAAAGTTGGCATTAACGACTCCAAACAGAAAGCAAAGATTATTGTGAACGAGAAAGGCACTGAGGCTGCCGCCATAACCGAGGCTTCAGGAATAATGGGATATGGAGCTGGACCAAAAACTGAACCTGAAATCATTCATCACTATTTCTATGCCACCAAACCTTTCATCTATCTGCTTGTAAACGAGGATACCAATACGATACTGCTAATGGGACAATTTACAGGAGAGGATTAAATGGAAGAAGAATTATAGAATAAAAGCCATTAGACTAGAATTCTGATTCTAAGGCATTTGGCTTTTATTCTAAGCTGGATAATTCATAGCTATCATTCTTAAAATCTTCTCGCCCACTCGTGGGAGGGATAAGAATGAGTTCCCGTTGCAGTATCTACTAATAAAAAGCAGATTATAACAAGCATGTTATATAGAAGGGTATGCCACAAGATTAAGCAGCAAAGCTAATTAGATATTAGCCAATAAACCTTGCTCGTGGCATACCCTCTTATCTCCCCCCACGAGTGGGGGAGAAGCAGTGGAATAAAGTTTCCTATAAATTTATAAGTTAGAATTCCGAAGTGAAGTGGAATTTGATGTGCTCGAAATCTTGCTGTGCCATGCTCAACACATAACCGCTATCGGCAAGGAATACATCACGACCATCGCGGTCTTTTGCCATATACTGGTATTTACGCTTCTTGAAATTCTCCAACTCAGCTGGATCATCACTCTCTATCCAACATGCCTTATAGAGATGTACTGGCTCCCAACGGCACTTTGCATTATACTCATGCTCCAAACGATACTGGATAACCTCGAACTGCAACTGTCCTACTGTTCCGATAATGCGGCGATTGTTGAACTGATTCACGAACATCTGGGCTACACCCTCGTCCATCAACTGCTCTACACCCTTCTGGAACTGCTTTGACTTCATTGGGTCATCATTCTCAATATACTTGAAAAGCTCAGGAGAGAAAGATGGCAATCCACGGAAGTGAAGGTTCTCACCCTCGGTGAGGGTATCACCTATCTTGAAGATACCATTATCTGGTAAACCAACGATATCGCCTGGATATGCTTCATCAACAGTACTCTTGCGCTGAGCCATGAACTGGGTAGGCGAAGAGAAACGTACAGTCTTGTCGAGACGTACATGATAATAAGGTGTGTTACGGGTGAACTTACCTGAACAAACCTTGCAGAAGGCGATACAACTGCGATGATTAGGGTCGATGTTAGCAGTGATCTTGAAGATAAAACCAGTGAACTTAGGTTCCTTTGGCTCCACATCGCGCTCCTCAGCCTTAGTTGGCTTTGGACTTGGAGCGATGTCAACAAAGCAATCGAGCAACTCCTGAACACCGAAGTTGTTCAAGGCAGAACCGAAGAATACTGGTGCCACCTCGGCTGCACGATAGCTCTCTACATCGAAAGCAGGATAAACACCATCCACCAACTCGAGGTCATCGCGAAGCTGCTGAGCCTCACGCTCACCTACATGCTTATCAAGCTCGGCGCTCTGCACATCCACCTCTACCTTCTCGGTAACTCGCTGCTTGTTTGGAGTAAAGAGATTAAGCTGCTGCTCATAGATATTATAAACACCCTTGAAGCGCATACCCTGGCCAATAGGCCATGAGAGTGGACGGACATGGATGTTGAGTTCTTCCTCAAGCTCATCGAGCAAGTCGAATGGATCACGACCTTCGCGGTCCATCTTATTGAGGAAGATGATTACTGGAGTATTGCGCATACGGCAGACTTCCATAAGCTTGCGGGTCTGAGCCTCCACACCTTTTGCAGAATCCACCACGATAATAGCTGAATCTACAGCAGTGAGGGTACGGAAGGTATCCTCGGCGAAATCCTGGTGACCAGGAGTATCGAGGATATTCACCTTATAGTCCTTGTAGTCGAACTCCATCACTGAGGTTGACACAGAGATACCACGCTGCTTCTCGATATCCATCCAGTCGGAAGTAGCTGTCTTGCGAATCTTGTTATTCTTTACGGCACCAGCGACCTGAATCTGTCCACCAAAGAGCAGGAATTTCTCGGTAAGAGTGGTTTTACCAGCATCTGGGTGAGAGATGATCGCAAAGGTACGTCTTCTTTCTATTTCGTTCATATATTGCTATTTACCTATGTTATTTTTTAGCCACGGATTACACGAATATTCACTGATTTTTTTAATTTCACGAATTATCGTTCACCGATTTACACTGTATCTTTTCTTTTGCCACGGATTACACGAATATTCACTGATTTTTTTAATTTCACGAATTATCGTTCACCGATTACACAAAGATATCAGTTGAAAAATCTTTGTTTTACCAGACTACCTTTTCCAAAATTCAATAGTAATCCACACTCAAATTTTGTGGACTTTAAATAATGGATTATCTGAGCCTTATGAGCATTTATCAAATCACTAGTAGCTTTTAATTCTATAATGACTTTACCAAAACAGACAAAATCTGCTCGATACTTATGCTCTAAAGGAATTCCTTCATAAAAAAGATCAATCTCTTTCTCTCTTTCGAATGGAATTCCTTGCTTTTTAAACTCTATACAGAGTGCATCCCCATAAGCAGCTTCTAACAAGCCTGGGCCTAAAACAGAGTGAACTTTCATAGCTGCTCCTATTATTTTATAGGTTAAAGGATCATATTTCCCTTTCTTCTCAAATATAAGAGCCTCTTTTTCTACATCTGTCATTGCTAATTATTTATATGCTACGGATTTCACGAATAATCACTGATTTTTAAAATTTTACGAATTTCCGTTCACCGATTGCACTGTATCATTAAGTTTAATTACCACTCAATTTCAATAAACAACGAAAATCCGAACAAACCATTCCGATGAATCGGTGAACGGAAATTCGTGAAATTAATTAATCCGTACTATTCGTGAAATCCGTGGCTAAACCTACTATCCTTGTGCCAGCAAAGTCTTCTCACACTTCAGCAGTGAATCTGTCCAATATGGAATCTTGATGCCGAAGGTTTCCTTGATCTTTGTCTTGTCGAGCACAGAGTAAGCAGGACGAGTAACAGGACTTGGGAACTCATCGCTATGACATGGCTGAATATCACA
>CAJOPE010000134.1 GCA_905236815.1 uncultured Prevotella sp.
GCAAATTTTCTAGAGCATAAATACTCTCAAAAAATGAAATAATATTCAACGTGTAGACTTTTTCAGCAGCCTCGGGGAGACCAAAGAGAGGGTATACCACGAGCAAAGGTTATTGGCTAACTATTGATTAGCTCTACCACCTATTCTTGTGGCATACCCTCTCTCTTATCTCCCCCGCGAGCGGGGGAGAGGATTTCTAGTCAGCCATTTTTGAAATAGCTAAACTTGAATATAAAAAAATAGTTGTACTTTATGGTATTCATAAAGCAATATTATTATCCTAATTTTCTCCCCCATTTATGGGGGAGACCAAAGAGAGGGTATACCACGAGCAAAGGTTATTGGCTAACTATTGATTAGCTCTACCACTTATTCTTGTGGCGTACCCTCTCTCTTATCTCCCCCGCAAGCGGGGGAGAAGGGTTTGAAATACATATTTTACAAATCAGTTTTAAACTCTCTCCCAAAGGAAATTATTCCAAAACCACAGTTTCCAAATCCTCGGGAACTACTACATTTCCCTTAAAGTAATGTTGAGCCTCAGCTGTATATGCTTCCTTTCGAGTGGCAATGGTCTTTTCCTCTGTATGATAGAGGAGCAAATTCTTTATGCCCAACTGCTCTGCCAATGCAGCAGCATCCTTGGCGGTGGAATGATGTTTCTCGTAAGGATGGAAGGTATCGCGGTCATCGTATTTACAGAAAGCCTCACAGGTAAGCCAGTCGGCATTCTCCACCAAGGACTTATTTGCCTCATTATAAGGCTCATCGCCCAGGTTCACCAATCGCTTTCCGCTAGGGAGATTGCATACAAAACCGAATTGCTTTTCCTTAGTACTCAGAATATCGAAACACTCGAAGTGCATCCTGCCCACCTCGAAAGTATCACGATCCTGCAAGGTATGGAAGAAAACACATTTGCCCACCTCATTATAATGCTTCACATGAAGCATCATCTTCAGATTATAGTCGAGCAAGTTGATAACTTTTTCGTGACTCCAGATATGGAGTTCGCCCTGGAATTTTCCGGCAAGATGGCGCTGGATAAATACTCTGGCCACCCAGATCACACCCATAATATGATCGGTATGCGCATGGGTGACAAACACATTATGAATATCGCCAAGTGGGACATTCGCCTTGTCAAACTGGGTGAGGATACCATTTCCACCACCAGCGTCAACCAACAGCTTGTCCTCGCCATCGTCGAGTACAAAACAAGTATTGAAAATACGGCTCACCAGGGCATTACCTGTGCCCAACATTGTTATTTTTTCCATAAGAAGTGTGTAGGTTTATGCTGCAACAGCAAGTGCAAGAAAAGTGACATAAAATGCCAAAAGGAACGGACGAGGACGCGCCTCCCCGAAATTTACTGGCAGATAGCGGCAGTAAAGATGATGCATTCCATAGGCAACAACAAAGCCCATCAATGCTCCACAAAGGATGTCGCCAGGATAGTGTACACCTAAATAGATGCGTGAATAGCACATCAGAACTGTAAAGAAAATGAAAGTGAATCTCGCAAAGCGATCCTTGAAGAACAGACAGAGCCAGGTACAAAGACCCACCATATTGGCAGCATGACTGGATACAAAGCCAAACTGTCCACCATAATAATCGTTTACATAATGCAGATGCTGCATAATCTCCGCTGTATGAGAAGGGCGCAAACGAGCCACCCATCCCTTTATCAAGCCCGATGACACCCTATCGAGTATTGTCACCAACAGGGCGGTAGCAAGAATCAGGAAAATCTTGTTGCGTACTTCCACATTGTTATAGCGATAAAGACTATATATACCAGCCAAGGCAAAAGGAGTCCATGCCAATTTATTCTGAGAGAAAATAAACCAGAACCCATCTGCAAAGGAACCTCCCTCAAAGTTCAGCTGCACCATAAGTTGCTTATCCATTTGGTCGAGATAAGGAACCCACGATGCCCACATCCAGATGAGCAGCAATAACAGCCCACATCCAGATGCCAACAATATCCATTTAAGTGTCGTATGCTGATTTTCGGAAAGCATTTGCAAAATTAACTATGACAAAGTTATATAAGTCTAAAGTCGGTGGCGCAAAGGTATAAAAAAAAAGTCGCTTTAAATCATATAAAGCGACTTTTTTACAAATAAAACTATTTCAACTATAGTAAATTCTTGATATCTTCCACGATTTGTGGTTCTGTAAGATGATTTTCCTTCAGAAGTTCGTTTACATCATAACGATCGTAGAGCTGCTTCTTCACACCGAAGTTGAGCACCTTCATATTGCTAGGACCATAGAAGCGTGCGATGCGCTCGCCAAAACCTCCATCCAGACTGCCATCCTCGAGAGTAGCCACAACCTGATGATCTTTCTTTAAATCCTCGAGCAATGTCTCATCCACACCAGTGAGATAGCGAGGATTGATGAGACTTGCATCCACTCCTTCCTCGGCAAGTGCCTTTACAACCGCCTCACCCTTCTGATAGAAGCTTCCCATAGCGATAATTGCCACCTTGCTTCCGCGATGAGCCACCTTGAACTTATCGAGGTCGGAATAATCGGTATCATAAGCCTCATCGCTGTGCACCACTTTATTTGGCACACGGATAGCCACACTCAGTTTTTCCTGCGCAATCGCCCAATCCTCCATGGCGATGAACTCCTCCCAAGTGGTTGGGGCGAGATATACCAAATTAGGGATGTGTGAGAGCATTGGAATATCGAAGAAACAGATATGAGTGAAGTCGTTCATGCCATAAACACTAGCTCCAATCACATTGATAACAGCAGCATTACCATTCACGGCCAGGTCTTGGCAGAGCTGATCGTAGGTGCGCTGGATAAAGGTTGCAGGTGTACCCCAAACAGGATGTGCTCCTGCCTTGGCAGCTCCAGAAATGAGTGCTACGGCCTCTTCCTCAGCAATGCCGACATCCACATAGTGCTTGCCAAGGGCCTCACGGCGCTCCTTGTTCAAGCCACTCATAGCAGGAACCGCACTCTGCACTACCAGCAGTTTCTCGTCTTTCTGTGCCTTCTCCACCAAATACTGTCCAAGAAGTCCACCAGTACTCTCCCCTGCGAAAAGTTCAGGATTCTTGATATTTCCTGTCTCCAGTTCGAAAGGCATATTCCAGTGCCAGCTCTCCTTATTCTCAACAGCAGGCTTGTAGCCGTGTCCCTTCTCGCTATGGATATGCACCACGATAGGGTGGTCGATATCCTTCACTTTCTGGAAGGCCTCAACAAGTTTTTCGATGTTGTTACCCTCCTCCACATACATATAGTCGAAGCCAAGAGCCTTGAAGAGATTGTTGCTGCAAGTTCCGTTAGTAGCACGAAGTTCGGCCAGATTCTTATACATACCGCCATGGTTTTCGGCGATACTCATTTCGTTATCGTTGAAAACGACAATAAAGTTGCTGGCAGCCTCAGCAGCCACGTTCAGGCCCTCGAAGGCCTCTCCACCAGAAAGGGAGCCATCGCCGATGATTGCTACAATATTATATTTCTCACCCATCAGGTCGCGAGCCTGCTGAAGTCCTGAGGCTAATGCTACCGAAGTAGAAGTATGGCCAATCTCAAAGTTATCATATTCTGGATTCTCCAAAGGAGAAGAATAACCCGAGATAGCATCCATATCACTTACATCGAGGAAGCCTTCCTTACGGCCTGTTAGCATCTTGTGAGGATAGCACTGATGGGAAACATCAAAAACGAACTTATCCTTTGGTGCGTCGAAAACGAAGTGAAGAGCTACTGTGGCCTCTGTAAATCCGAGGTTAGGACCTACGTGTCCACCATGATTGCTTACACGGTTGAGAACGCCAGCGCGGACTTCATCTGCCAATACGTTTAATTGTTCAATGCTGAAGCCCTTGATATCCTTAGGGCTATTTACCTTTTCTATATACATAATACCTTTTTTGATTGTTCTAATTTCACGCTGCAAAAATACAAAGAATATCGGATAGATGCAATAAACAAATTACGGATGTGAATACCATTTTTCAGTTTTTACCGATTCTAACATGGATAATTCGTAGAAGGATAATCTATATTTCTCCACCGCTGGCGAGGAAGATTGAGAGAGGAATTAAGCAGCAGAGCTAATAGTAATTAGCCAATAAATCTTGCTCGTGGCATTCCCTCTCTTTGATCTCCCCCACAAGTGGGGGAGAAATGCTGAGTAAAAGCATTTTATGAATTAGGCTAAGCAAAATGCACCATTTAGCACTCTTAAACAGGCCATTTAGCACCCGTGAGTGATGTCTTTATTAAATCAATTTATGAATTAGGCTAAGCTAAATGCACCATTTAGCCTTCGTAAACAGGCCATTTAGCACCCGGAAATGACGTCTTTATAAAATCAATTAAATACGATGAAGAATTAGCATCTCATTAAAGGATAAAACATTTTTTGAAAAAAATATTTCTTCCTTCATATTGATCGCAACTATCTGAAAATAGGAATGTTCCTATGAAGGTAAAATTTCATCTTTCTCAAATGAGCGAATAATCCACCAAGATTTCACACAAACATTTATGTTCTACCTTCATTCGATTAGCAAGCAAGACTTTAATTGCACAAAACAATCCAATCTTTAGAGACATCAAAAACTTCCTTCATAAGAAGTAACTATCTATCAAACAGTTACAATTAATATGAAGGATAAAATATTTTTTTGAAAAAATATTTCTTCAACATCAATCCTCCTCATACATCTGAGGATCAATCTTCAGTTCCCGATAGGAAACATTAAAGTCCTTTCGGTCGATTTCGATATCCCGATCGATCTCCCTTGGCTTATCGGCCGTGGAATGAGCAATGAGCCAATCATAGGTGGCCTGCATATAAAAGCATCTTGCCAGCAAGCCATGAGAGCCTCCAGGAACCCAATAGTAACGAAGCAGATGATCATTACCTGCATCCTGAAGTGCCGAAACAACCCGCTTCGACTGCGCAACCGATACTGCCCTGTCACCCGTTCCATGCATAATCCATAAAGGCACCTGTCCCAGACTCTGCACATCCTTCAAGGAACAACCTCCACAAAGTGCCATTGCTGCGGCTATTTTCTCAGGATAGGCTGCAGTAAAGTCCATCGTGCCATAGCCACCCAAACTCATACCCAAAACATAGATGCGAGTAGAATCAACATTATAGTTAGCCTTCACCCACTCCAACATATCATTCAGTTTCTTCGGATTCCAGGCACCACCAGGATTCTGGGGAGCAGCCACCAACATCGGGATATTCATCCCCTTCTCGATAGCATCCAAAGTGCCATAGCGGCGGACTCTATCAAGATTGTTGCCACACAA
Source organism: uncultured Prevotella sp. (assembly GCA_905236815.1). Classification (GTDB taxonomy): domain Bacteria; phylum Bacteroidota; class Bacteroidia; order Bacteroidales; family Bacteroidaceae; genus Prevotella. The sequence goes on from CAJOPE010000134.1 coordinate 5,314, forward strand.
GCTGGCACCATGCAAGAAGATGATAAGCGGAAGGGAATGACCTTGCGGCTCGTATTCGTGAGGAGTATAAAGCCAGAAATTATAATCGACAACACCTCGCTTTGCCTCAATGGTACCACTCATCTCTGCAAAACAGGACAAACTTGTGCTTATCAATATTAGAGCAAAAAGGATTTTTTTCATCAAACTTATTTTTAGTCAGCTTCAAAGATACAAAAATAACAGAAATAATAAAAGTCCTTTCAAAGCTATTTTAACGTAACTCACTGATTTTCTGCTCACATTAGAAATCATTCACAATTTTTATAATATCACTTGGCCATCGTTTATATTTTCACTATCTTTGCGGTATAAAATTGAAGTTTATTCAAAACGAATTCATTAGAAATGATTTTTCATCCTCTACATACTCATATTCTCCCCCCAAAGCGTTTCAACAATCCCTTCTATTACGAGCCTCATCCACTTTGTCTGCTGGCCATAGAGGAACTTCAGCAGCAACTTCCTTCCCATCCTAAGGATGGAAAGATGTATGGTGTACTAGTAGTTGAAAAAGAGGGAGAACTAGGGTATCTCGCCGCCTATAGCGGACAAATCGAGGATGAGCAAATCCATCGGGATGCCTCGGCTGAGCAGTATTTTGTTCCTGCCGTCTTCGACTATCTACAGCCGAATGGCTACTTCAAAACTCACGAGGCGGAAATCTCTGAAATAAATCATACGATCGCAAGACTGGAGCAGGCTCAGGAATACAAGCAGGCTCAAGCTGATTACGCCCGTCTGCAAAGCGAGGCAGAAACTGCTATCGCTGAAAAGCAACTAGCAATGAAGCAGGCAAAAGCTATCCGAGAGGCAAAGCGAAAGAAGGGAAATCTTTCGGACGAAGAACAAGCCAAAATGATTCGGGAAAGTCAGTTTCTCAAAGCTGAGGTGCATCGCACGAAGGTGCAATATAAATCTCAACTCGAGGAAAGTCTAAAGAAAGTAGAGGATTTCAAAATGGAGATCTTCCACTTGAAACAAAAGCGAAAACTAAAAAGCGATGCTTTGCAGAACTGGCTGTTCTCCCAGTTTGAGTTCCTGAATGGAAAAGGAGAAAAAAGAAAGCTGATAAATTTAGAACCCTACGACCTCTCTCCCCGCTCTCCCCTTCAGGGAGAGGGCCTATTGGATGCTAATTCCCCAACAACAGAAGCATCTACAGATAATAGGGTGAGCAAAATAATTCTTCAAGAAAGCCTTGCAGATTCCAGCCAACTCATTTCCAGAGCTGCAGAAGCATCTACAGATAATAAAGCAAGCAAAATAATTCTACAAGAAAGCCTTGCAGGTTCCAGCCAACTCATTTCCCGAGCTACAGAAGCATCTACAGATAATAAGGCGAGCAAAATAATTCTTCAAGAAAGCCTTGCAGAAAATAGAAATCCTCAAGAAACAGAAAATCAGCAGCAAAGAATTTCGAGCGAAAGCGAGGCCCTCTCCCTGAAGGGGAGAGCGGGGAGAGAGGTCCCCCCCTCCGGTTCTGGTGAATGTTGCGAGCCAAAACTTCTGCAATATGCCTTTCTGCATCACCTCAAGCCATTATGCATGGCCATGTTCTGGTGGGGTCCTTCGCCAAAAACAGAGATTCGACGACATAAGCATTTCTATCCAGCCTGCAATGGAAAATGCAAGCCTATCCTCAACTGGATGCTCCAAGGCATTGAGGTAGAGGACAATCCTTTAGAAAAGAATGCCTCACAAGAACTTACAATTCTCTATGATGACAAGGATCTGGTTGTGGTGAACAAACCAGCAGGTATGCTTTCTGTTCCAGGAAAGAGCAGCAGAGAATCGGTTTTAAGCATTCTGAAGGCGAAATATCCCGAGGCAACAGGACCAATGATTGTGCATCGATTGGATATGGCAACCAGCGGTTTGCTGGTAGTTGCCAAGAACCTGGAGACTTATATCCATCTGCAGAAGCAATTTGCCGATCATTCGATAGTAAAGCATTATCGAAGCATCATTCACCCTTCTGCTGACAGCAAGGCTTCTCTTCTGACAGAAGGTGAGACAGGAACCCTCTCACTTCCGCTGGCACCAGACATTATGGACCGCCCTCGGCAGAAGGTGGACTATGAATATGGAAAGAAAGCGATAACGGAATATAAGGTTCTCGAGAAAAGAGAGAATGGCGAAATAGTGCTTCAACTATCGCCTTTAACAGGCAGAACCCATCAGCTAAGAGTACATTGCGCACATCCCGAGGGATTCAATTCCCCTATCAAGGGCGACGAACTCTATGGCATAAAGGCCGACCGCCTTTATCTGCATGCGGAATATCTCGAATTCACCCACCCGAGAACAGGTGAGCGAATTCATTTCGAGCAGAAGCCCTAGACAAAGAACATAATGATCATTTGCGCTATCACCACCCTTATGAACATTCCCAATGGATAAACGGTGGCATAGCTGATGCTGGCTGTATCGCCCTTCAGGGTATCATTGGCATAGCCCAATGCCATTGGGTTCGCCATACTTCCACAAAGGATACCGCAGATGGTTCCAAAATCATACTTCTTGGTATGAAGGGCTATCACACCTATTATTATAATTGGAACGATGGTGATAAGGAAACCAATGCCTACCCAGGCAATACCTTCTGGACGGACGATAGTCTCGAAGAAATCCTTACCTGCATCCAAGCCCAGACAAGCCAGATAGAGCGACAAGCCGAGTTTGCGGAGCATCAATGAGGCACTTCGGGTGGTATAGGAGATGAAATGCAACTTCGGACCTAAAGCACCCACCAGAATACCCATAATGATAGGTCCTCCTGCAATACCTAAACGGATAGGACCATCCATTCCTGGTAAATGAATAGGAATAGTTCCCAACATCAAGCCAAGGATAATTCCAAAGAAGATACTTCCGATATTTGGTTCATTCAGTGTCTTTACAGAATTGCCGAAGAAACTCTCCACATGATTTACAGCCTCGTGCAAACCAACTACCGTTACTCGATCGCCATATTGCAGTCGAAGATTATCCGTAGCCAGAAGTTTGATATCGCCACGAATCACACGACTCACATTCACGCCATAGGTATTGCGTAGCTGAAGTTCACCCAATCGCTTACCATTCAACTGAATACGGGTAAGCACCAGAATACGGCTCTCCACATTGGCATCAATCGCATTCCAGTCAATCTGGTCACGATTATAATCCTTAGCCACCCTTCGGCCAAAAAGTACCTCCATAGCATCCTCATCCTCCTTGATAGTTACAACCAGGACATTATCGCCCTGTTCAAGGATGGTATCAGCTTTCGGCACTATCACCTGATCGGCATGCCATACTCTAGAGATAATAAATTTGAGATGCGTGATTTTTGCCACTTCGGCTATTGTCTTTCCAACGATTGCAGGATTTACAACAACAAACTGTGCGATATAGGTATTATCATCATCCGTCAACGGCTTTTCCTCCAAATCGACAGGCTTAACAAAAACCTTACGGATAAACACCATTGCAATGATTACACCCAGCACACCCAAAGGATAGGTAACGGCAGTAGCAAGAGCTACACTTCCACGGGCAAAGCCTAGATGCTCCAACGCTTGTGTAGCTGCACCAAGAGCAGGAGTATTTGTAGTTGCACCACAAAGCAAGCCCACCATATCAGGAAGGGCAACACCAGTGATAGGCACTAATAACAAAGCAAAAACAGTTCCGAAAATGATAACGGCAAGGCTCCATAGATTCAGAGCCATCCCCTCATGACGGAGAGAACCAAAGAAGTTAGGTCCAACATGCAGACCCAGACAATAGACAAACATTGACAATCCAAACGTCTCGGCATAGTCGAGAACCCCTTCATCAATGCTCAACCCGAGGTGTCCAGCAAGGATACCCACAAAAAACACGAAGGCAACGCCTAACGAAACTCCCATCACCTTGACTTTACCTAAAGCCAAGCCACAAGCGATAATCAAGGATAAAATGACTACCGTCTGAACGGATGAATGTATACTAAAGAGTTGTTGAAACCACTCCATTTTCTCGTAACTTATTCAGAATTAGGCTGCAAAGTTAATAAATTTTTGTTAAATAGCAAATCAAAAGCCAAAAGTATCTTTCTTTTTAATAAATTTGCAGCAACTATTTTTTAAACGGTTAAATAAAATGAGAAACTTTCGACTCAATTTTTTATTGAGTTTAGGTATTAGCTTATTCACTTGTGGACTACTAACTAGTTGTACTGATAACACTTACGATCTCTCAAATGTCGATATGACAATGGGATTTGGACTAGACTCTATTACACTTCCTAGTAACAATTCCACTGAAGCCATCCGGATGGATGAAGTACTTAGACTTAACAACAGTAAATTTGTTGTCATTCAAGACAATGGTGATTATGCAATCTCCTTCAACGATGGCAAGAAATTATCAGCTTCCAGTCGTCCTGTTCCTGAATACGTAAATGGTAGTACTCGCACGGTTATACCGCATTTCAACCATGGTTATCTTGGAACAATCAACTTGGGAAGAGCTCCAGAATTTATGGAGGCATCAGGAGCAGTAATCAATCTAAATGCTCCAATCATCAATCTTAACATAATAACAGATACTCCTGATGACGTAAGCATCACCGGAACGCTGGTAGGAAAAGACAAGGATGGCAATATTCTTTCGAGTGTTGACCTCCCCCCTTTTAAAATTCCCGCCAACAAGAACAGTATCGTTTCTCTGCGCAAGCAAAAACTGAAAGCCAAAGGTGATACTATCACATCTTTTGTACAAGAACTGTCCAATCTTTTCGAAAGAATTCCTCATTCCATCGATATTACAAATGTTGTCGCTATCGGCGAGGCTACAAATGCCGACAAGGTGAAAATGGACTTTGCCTATACCATTTCAACTACTTATAAGATAGAGGCACCTCTCGCTCTTGACGAAGGTTCATCCATTGTCTATGAGGATTCCTTCTCGGGATGGAATGAAAGTCTTAAGGATATCAGCTTTATTGGAGAAAGTGGAAAGCTTACATCTGCTACTCAAAACTATCTAAAAATGGAGGCGGAAGTGGAGAATCACGTTCCTCTTTATATGGTTTTCTCAGGAAATGGAATTGATAACAACGGAAACCTCATCAGCTCTGAGGAACTGAGCATTGAGCCTAACCAGCAGATTGCGCCATCTGAAAACGGAGTCAGCCCTTCGCATACCCACCTCATCCTCACTCTCCGTCCAAAGAACAATGAAGTTTTCAAGAAGCTGAACGGCATCAAACTATTTATTAAGGGATATACCAACGATCCTGAAGGCAAGGGAAAACCTATGACCAACATTGTGCTCAATGCCAAAAGCCAAACGATCAGTCTTACAAACATACGAACAACTATAGTAGGTAAACTGGTTGGCAATTTCAACTAAAACGAGAAAAGAAAATGAAGACATCTATAAAACAAATCATCTTATCAACTGTTTTTCTCACAATAGCTTCAGACGCTTCTGCTCAGGCACTCAGTTCCGGCTATTTTGTTGATGAGTATAAATACCGTCATGCCATCAACCCAGCTGTTGGGAATGAGCAGAACTACATCGCCATCCCAGCTTTGGGAAGTGTGAATGTGAGGATGATAGGCAATTTCGGTATCGAGGATGTTCTGCAAGACAACCCACTTTATCCCGACCAGAGCGACAAGAAGAAAACCACTTTTATGAATCCATATATTGCCGACCCTCTCGACAAATTCAGCAATGGCATCAACAAAGTGGGAGCTCAGGCTGAAATGGCTCTACTATCAGTTGGATTCAAGGCTTTTGGAGGTTACAACACCTTTGAATTGAATTCCAAATCCAACGCTTATCTCAAGCTACCGTATGAACTGCTCGAGTTTGCAACTTCAACAAGCAACCAGAATTATAATATTGGTGATATTTTCGCCAATGCACAAAGCTATATGGAACTGGCTGTGGGACACTCTCATCAACTCAATGACAAATGGAGAGTGGGCGCTAAAGTAAAGTTGCTTTTGGGTATTGCTGATTTCGACTTGAGCATGAAGGATATAAAAGCCAACCTGACGGGAGACACCTGGACGATACAGGCGGATGCTCAAGCACATACTTCGATGAAAGGTTTTAAATATGTATCAAAGACCAACCGCTATAAGGGCACAAACGAAACTTATGAGCGGGTAAAGGATATCGATATCGACGGAGCCGGAATAGGTGGCTTAGGAGCTGCCGTAGATCTGGGTATGGAATACAAAATGAATGATGCCTGGAAACTGAGTGCCGCCCTACTCGATCTGGGCTTCATCAGTTGGAAAAACGATATGTATGCCACCAATACCAGCAAGTCTTTCACCTTTGATGGTTTTCACGACACCTCTATTCGCAATGACCATGGAAACACGATGGATGACCAGGCAGATGATTACGATGATCAGATCAGCGACTTTATCCACCTTAAAGATCAAGGCGACCAGGGAAGTAGAACAACAGGAATTGGTGCTCGTTTGAATCTGGCTGCCGAATATACGATTCCTTCCTATAAGCAATTGAAGGTTGGTCTCTTGAGCAGCACTCGTTTTTTGGGTGAGCACACTTGGACAGAAGAAAGACTAAGCGGAAACTGGGAGCCGCTCAACTGGTTGGGGACCAGTGTGAATGTTGGTCTCAACAGCTATACTGCCACCGCAGGCTGGATGATAAATATACATCCCAAATACTTCAACTTCTTTGTAGGTATGGATGGAATTCTTTGCAAAATGAGCAAAGAAGGAATTCCATTGAATAGCAATGGTTCCATATCCTTCGGATTCAATATTGCATTATAATAAAATACCGACCTCTCCTTCAGAAAAGAGGTCGGTATTTCGTTTATAATATATTCAGATATTTCTCGAGAGGAATACCTCGGTTCTTATCTTGGTTCTCCTTATTCAGGTCAATCAATTTATATACACCATCCATCGCTTTCTGGGTACTATCCTTCAGAGGTTCATCATAAAGCAGATGACCGATGAGAATAGCCGAGAACATATCGCCGGTTCCTGGGAAATGGACTGGTATCTCAGTATAAGGCAACTGGAAATATTCTTCCGTTGTATGATTATAGCCAACCACAGATGGCTGACCGTCAACAGGAATACTGGTTATCAAAACACTCTTACTACCAATCTTGCGAAGATGATCGAGTAAACTCTTTGCCACCTCTTTGGTTACTCCCTCTGGATTATACTCTCTACCAGTGAGATAGCAAGCCTCAGTATAGTTAGGATAACAAAGATGAGCCACACTCAGCATCTCGCGCATACTCTTGATAGTGGCAGGAGTAACGCCATTATAGAGTTTTCCCTCATCACCCATAATAGGGTCAACAAAGATGGTAGTTCCATTTGCGGCCTGCTCAAGACAGTATTTTGAGACGATAGCAGCCTGACGCTCACTGGCAATAAAACCGGTAGCAATGGCATCAAAACGGAAACCTAATTCTTTCCAAACAGGAAATACACCTTTTATATAATCGGTAGTATCGAGAATATTGAACTTACCATAGTCGAGTGTATTCGACACAAGAGCGGTTGGAAGATTATAGGTGGGATGACCAAAATAGGAAAGGATTGGAAGCATTGCTGCTGTGGCAACCTTGCCGTATCCCGCCATATCATTAATCAACAATATTTGCTTATTACTCATAATTCTTTAGAATTTGACTGCAAAGTTAACAAATTTCATTTATCAACGCCCCTTATTCTATCATCTTTTTACTAACTTTGCAAAAACAAGCGCAAATCATTATGAAAAAATTCATTCTACTTCTACTAACTATCTGCTTTTCTATCAGTGGCTTTGCTCAGAAAATTGACCGAAAGAAGGTTGTGCAACGCAACAACCCACACATCACTTCTATCGATAGCCTAGGAAGTCTTACGGTGGGCAATGGTCATTTTGCCTATACGGTCGATTTTACGGGTGTCCAGAGTTTTCCTGATATCTATAAGAATGGCGTTCCCCTTTGTACGATGAGTGATTGGGGATGGCATTCTTTTCCCAACGAGGAAGGCTATAAGGCAGAAGAGGTTTTGCTCAACCACGATTTCCACAGAGGACATCAGCAGGAACTCTATTCTGCTGAATTCAAGCAGGAAGGCAGACTGAAGGAGGCAACTAAGTTTCTTCGTGCTAACCCTCACCGACTGAATCTTGCTGCTATCGGCTTTGCACTCGACCGCAATAAAATATCGAACATCTCTCAAACGCTTGATATGTGGACGGGTATCATCCATTCACAATTCGACCACGATGGCTTTAGATACACGGTAGAAACGGTTTGTCATCCCTATCGTGACTTGATTGGCATTCATGCAATGCGCAAACAGATAGCCCCAAAGGCTCACGATTATGGAATGGAGTTAATAATGAGCTATCCTTATCCTACAGGAGAGCATAGCGACGATGCAAGCAATTGGCAAAAGTCTAACCTGACGAAAGAAAAATTCACACCGATAGGCGATCATCAAAGACTCTTTCATATCAATATCGACAGCACTAATTATTATATTGACTTGAAATGGAAAACAAAACCAAGTGATACCGATTGGAAATGGCAAGCGAGAAGAAGGAAACACACAATTCCTTGTGGAATGATTTATTATGTGAATGATGTTTTTTTTAAAAAAGAAGCAGAATTTATTATTGAGTTATCTTCTGAAGAAAATCAACGAAAAGGGTTGAAAAATCTTTCTGTCGAAGATATCCAAAAGGCCTCAGCCAACTATTGGAAGGAATATTGGAACAAGGGTGGTATGGTAGATTTCTCGCAGGTAAAGGATCCAAGAGCACAGGAGCTGGAGCGTAGAACCATCCAGAGTCTCTATCTGATGGCAGTAAATGATGGACAGGATTACCCTCCTGCAGAAACAGGACTTACCTATAATAGTTGGTTTGGCAAATATCATCTCGAAATGATTTACTGGCATCAGGCCTATCAGGCTCTTTGGGGACATGGCGAAACATTGGAGCATACCCTCAGCTGGTATCTCAAGGCAGAACCTATGGCCAGAGAGATTGCCCAACGACAAGGCTTCAAGGGTATCCGATGGATGAAGATGACAGATCCAAGTGCTGCCGAAGCACCCTCGAATGTGGGAAGTTACCTCATCTGGCAACAGCCTCATCTCATTTATCTGGCGGAATTACTTTATCGAAGTGACTCGGTAATGGCAAGAAAGGTGTTGGATAAATATGGAAGGCTTGTTGAGGAAACAGCCGAATTCATGTATGATTTCGCAGAGTACGACTCTACCCGCCAACAGTATATTCTAAGAGGATACATACCAGCCCAGGAAACTTTAAAGGCGGATGATGTCATCAATTCTCCTTTCGAGCTCAACTATTGGCTGACAGCGATGGAGATGGCACAACAATGGAGGGTGAGAAAGGGGATGTGCCGCCATCCACAATGGGATGACCTCATTGCCAAGTTGGCTCCTCTCCCATCGAAGGAGGGCATCTATCTCACTTCCGAGAAATCGCCTTTAATCGCTCATCGGGCAGAGCAAACGGACAGCCCTACTGGAGATGACAAATTTGCAAGTGATCATCCGATGCCTCTAGGAGCTTTTGGCATGCTGCCGGATAGCCGCCTTTTCACAAAAGACAATATGAAGCAAACCTATGATTGGACGATCAAGAATTGGAATTGGCAGAAGACCTGGGGATGGGATTATCCTATGACTGCAATGTGTGCGGTTAGATTGGGCAATCCAGAGGATGCCATCAATGCACTATTGATGTCTGTTCCGAAAAACACTTATCTGGTACAAGGGCATAACTGGCAAAGCAATCGTCTTCGCTGCTACCTCCCTGGCAATGGCGGATTACTCACTACTATCGCCCTCATGACCGCAGGGTGGGATGGCAACAAGAATCCTAATCCTGGTTTTCCAAAAGACTGGAAAGTAAAATGGGAGGGAATAAAGGCTTTGCCGTGATTTAATTAGTAATTAGAAATTAGTAATTAGTAATTATGATATGCAAATAAAATCAATTCTTCAATTAATGATACAGAAGAAAAAGGTAATCACAATTACTAATTTCTAATTACTAATTACTAATTGATAATGATATGCAAATAACTCCAATATTTCAATTGATAATGCAGAAGAAAAAGGTAATCACAATTACTAATTTCTAATTGATAATTACTAATTGATAATGATATGCAAATAACTCCAATATTTCAATTGATAATACAGAAGAAAAAAGGTAATCACAATTACTAATTTCTA
>CAJOPE010000135.1 GCA_905236815.1 uncultured Prevotella sp.
AAATGTTAATAGATTGTCAATCAGTATATTGCAATGTTTGATTATTCGCGAAAGCCGGTAAAATGGCAAGTGGGAAACTTTAGTTAAAAAATCAGATCATCGGATCTTGGAAATCCATTCGTAGTTACAAAACGCGAACGTTGGGGATTCTGGCAATATTATTTTGCCTTGTTGGTATTTTGGGCTGGCTTTGTATCTGTGCCAACGATTATTTAGCTCAAGAAGTAGCAGATTAATAAGAATGGCTTCCCTGTTGGAGGAAGCCATAATTCTTTACATCTGGAAGTTCACAGAAGGGTGCCATATACGTGAGGGTGTTTACAGATAGAAGGCCATTTTAGCAATAATCTCGCGTGGACGGAGATGGTTGATGGAATACTGGCGATAGTTGTCGGTTATAATCTCACGATTGTATGAAGTAGTGCCAAAGATGTTGTTGATGGTAATACTCATCTCGTGTTTCTTTTTTCGATAAGCGATTTTTATATCCGAGAAATAATTTGTACTCACACTCTTGTCATTACTGTGATAGAGTTCGTGAGCCCATTCCAATATCCATGGTTTTGGCATCACATAGATTTTAAGACTATGCTGATAGGATTTCAGACGCTCTGTGGAATAAGCAGGATTTGTAATATTCTTTTGACGAGAAAAATAGCAGGTGCTGTTTTCCTCTAATGAGAATTGTGGTATAGGCATCAGGGAAAACTTGAAATAAGCTTCTGAGAAACTATTTATACAGCGGTTTATTTCTTCGCCAATCAACTGCTTGTGCTTGTTCCATTGTACTTCTCCGCCGATCGTGAAACTTAGCTTTCCCAAGGCAATTGCTTCACAAATCTCTCCCTTCAATGAGTAAGTCTCTTGGGTGGTTCTTAGATGGGTCATCGTAGATTCATACACATTTCCATTTAGTTTTGATTGGAATAGCGGTATATCTTGAATACCCTGATAGTCGCCCGATACATTCATGAACAAACCATTGATTGGATTTTCATAACTTAGTTCTGTAGTTAAATAGTTTAGTGAGATTTCGGTCAGTTTGCCATTACCCTTCTTCTGGCTGATGTATGAACTGTAGTAGGGAAGAGCACAAGTTGAGTTGAATTGAAAGGGTTGCACATTGCGAATATAGCTTATTTTCGCCTCGGTTGTACCAGCCACTTGATAGGAAAGTGAAACCTTCGGTTGTATATGAAAACACGACATCCTGTCATTGTCCATTCTATAGTCGGCGAGTTTCAGCGGGACAGCCGTTGAGAGTTTCAAGCCATACCTATTAAATGTAAGCATAGGAGTGAGCATACCGTCCACATGCTGTTGATAAGCCTCGCCATGTTCGTTCAGCAAGAGTTCTGCCTCCTGTCTGCTATAATTAATTTGCGCTACATAGTTGATGTAGAAACCCAAGAGACGATGGCGGAAACCCGTGCCCACTTGCATCGATTTCGTGGTTAGGTTAAGATGCTCATTCAGCGAGTCGCCTAGTGCTAGCAATCCTGGTAGGTATTGGTAGTTGGCAAGGGCGTTCATGCTGAAGCTCCTGTTGCCACTAACATTCTTGATAAGTTTGAAATCGTCGCTGAGCATCCGCTTCCTGGGCTGTATCCGCTGATGAGTTTCTACTCCGTTGAGGCGTGTATTGGCATCCGACTGATTCCAGTTGATTTCTCCCTTCACTATGTTGTTGATATAGAACTTGTCGCTGTTCAGCTTATACTGCAAGTTTACAGTACCCTCACGGCGAAAAAGACTAGCATCAGACTCCTGTTCAATCATTGCTCCACCGAGAATGTTCGTGTAGATGGTCTGATAATATTGATAGCCAATAGACTTGTCGAAAAGGTAGGTGGCTTGTAAGCGCAGATGGTCATCTTTTCCTAGCTTTCTCAGCCAGTTAGTAGCCAATATACGTGTGTCGTTGCAGCGATATCTCTTACTCTTCAGCTGAGGGGCTGCAATGCTGATATTGCTCAGCCAACTGCTGGAATTTTCCTCAAAGCCCGATTCCGAGGTCAAGTCTTCCACCTCATCCTGAATATTCTTTCCTGTATTGTTCCATTTGTACATGGTGATGCTCTGCACCTTTTTGCCGAAGTTCATTGCCACCAGGCGCCCGTCTCTCAGCAAATTCTGTCCGTCGCCCTCCTGCAGTTGCATGCCAGCACCAATCTCTGCAGAGCCATTCCATACATTTTTGGCATCCTCCTCCAATACAAGGTTAAGAGCTGCCTGGTCGGAGAACTTCACCCCCTTGAGCGATTTTACTGGTTGGTGATTCTTTAGTACCTGTACATCCTTCACCTTGGCTGCTGAGAGATTTTCGGAAGCCATCGAATATTTGCCTCCCATCAAGTCCATACCCTCTATATAGAATTTATTGATGGGTTGTCCTTGAAATTTTATCTGTCCGTTTTCCGATACCTCTAGTCCCGGCATCTTGGCAATCACATCTGCAATACTTCGGTCTTGTCCCTGTCGGAAACCCGCCACCGAGTAGGTGAGTGTGTCGCCATTTTGTCGTAAACGGTTACTCTTCACCACCACCTCCTTCAGATTAGTGGCCTCTTGCTTCATCAGTATAGTCGATCCATTCACGAAATCGCCAACTACCGTTTTCACCTTGGCATAACCGAGCGTAGAGAAAGTGAGATAGCTCACCGACGTTCCCTCTGGAATTTCAAGCACGAAATCTCCGTTTTCATCCGTTTGTGAAAATGTAACGGGATTGTCCTTTTCGTCAAAAGCCACCACCGATACCATATCCAGCGGCTTTTGGTTCTTGTTGTTTTTTACAATGCCCGTAAGGTTCTGCGCCATCAAACTCAGCATTGTAAAGAGCAATGTTATAATGGATGCTAACTTTTTCACTTATTTCTCGATAAACTCTAGTAGTATAGGTTCTTTGTAGGGAGCTTGATATGGAATTCCATCTCCATTCGTAATTATTCCACCAAATATTAACTTGGCGTAAGCCCCCAAGTTGGTGAATTCTAATTTTCTTATTTTGTTTAATTTTTTAGGGGTAGTCTTAATCTTGTTTCTAAGTTCTACCTCCATGGGTACATTTACATTCTCTTCAATACTCTTGCAGTTGAAGCTGAACTCCCCGTTAGGATCAGATGCGCTCAAAATCATTCCAGGTAGCCCATCGAGTTTCCAGGGACCTTCCGAAATTGGAATTTCCAACGTGTACCACACATTCCACGTTCTGCCTCGGAACGTGCAGGATGCCTTTTTACAAGGATAACCTAATAGGGTAGTGTCGCCTGATTCCAGCTTCCAATTCTTTTTCTCTATCGATTCCTTGTATTTAAAATTCTTGGTTATAAGCTTTGCTGTAACTGTAAGCATCTTTTTCTCTGGATAATGCTTTAAAGTTCGATAATGAAAGAAACTTAATGCAGGTCCTCTTTCTTTATTATCTTCGTTTTCGTCATCAGGTCTTCCTAATGCCTCTTTCTTCTCGTAGTACAATTCACCATTTTCCTCAGTTTGACTATAGCAATAGGTAATGCGGTTGCCAATTTCCACTTTGATGTCTTCCTCTTCTAGAAATGGCGAATATGCTGAAAGTTTTGCAGCATAGGTAAAGCGATAGCGAACGGTATCAACTGTCGTTAAGTCTCTAGCGTAAATATCCAGGCTGAAAATGGTCAGGATCGTCATCAAAATGTAATTTTTCAGTTTCATATTCTAAGGCATTCAAAAGCTAAAAGTTAACTTATTCGATATTTCTTGCAAAGGTAAAAAGATTTTATATCATATGCAAAAGTTTAGGTGATTTTTCGCCTTTTAGCCCCTAAAAAAAAGTAAATTTACCTAACCTGGATAATTCATAGAAGAGACAAAAAGAAGCTACAGCCTTTACAAGGCTGTTGTTATCTGCAAAATGTTGTACTCTATTATTGGTCTTTATGAATTATCCAGGCTAAGTATGTCACTTAGGCCTCGTAAATAGGCTGTTTAGACCTCCTAAGTGACTACTTAGTTTTTTTCAGTTTTGAAGTTTGTATTTTGACAGATAAATTGTCCTCATGTCCTCATGTCCTCTGTCCTCGTTAAGCTTTTTACTTTTGCAACAATCTATTGTCTTCGGAGCTTTATATTATATATTATATAATATATATAATATATAATATAAAAATATGTTAAATATAAAATTTAACCTTTTTCTTCATCTGCTACAAATCTCAAAAGCTTAACGAGGACAGAGGACATGAGGACATGAGGACAAAGAAAAACTTCAAAAACTTATTCAGTATGTCAGTAACAACTTTCGAAAAACTTTATTCGGGACAAGGACAAAGGACAACTTTTCAAACTTCTCCCATCCATTATTTTTGTTTTGTAAGCAATTCTGAAAAATATACCCGTGAAGTGTTAAATAACTGTTAATATTTTAGCTGTTTTCGTAGGGTATTAGTACCTTTGTACTCGTAAAACGAAACTTCCTCTGGCCTCTCCTAAAAAGAAAAAAACATACCTGAGATAGGTGTGAAAAATACTGGATAATTCCTATGGTTTTCAATTTTTTTTGTATCTTTGTCCTGTGCTTATTGATAATGCGATGAAAATATTGACTTTTAAACATTTTGTCCTTTTTATATGTGGTATGCTTGGCATTCTGGTGCTAAGTGGTTGTCATGATACCGACCATTATCTTGAACTCACAGATAGATATCTCTATGAGGATAAATTGGACTCTGCAAAGATGTCCTTGGAACAGTTGGAGGAGGCTAAACTGAATGCGGATGATGAGGTGGCTAAATATAATCTGTTAAAGACCGAATATCTCTATAGGGTATATAGCGATACCTTGACGGATGCTATGATCGACAAGAGTATTGCTTACTATCAGAAGGTAAATGATGCAGAGAATCTTGCCAATTGCTATTATTACAAAGCACGTATTGTGCATGATAAAAATATCAAGAAAGGTATTCTGCTGATGAAGGAGGCAGAACGTAGAGGCAATGAAACGAAGGATATAAAGTTGAAGCATAAAATATTGGAAAGTCTTACCGATTGGAATCTGAATTCCGGTGAATATGGGTTAGGGTATGACTATGCAAAGAAAAATCTTGCTATCAGTTTGCAAGATGGAAATAAGAACTGGCTTGCTTATGCTTATATTTTTTTGCATTCTGCATGTGAGAAACTCAATAAGGACGATGAAAAATTGGAAAGTTTAAAAAAGGCAACAGCTTATATAGAAAGCGTTCCAATTTCAGAGAGAGCACAGTTTTATACCGTTATAGGTGCTTCTTATCTTGATGAACAAGATATAGAAAAAGCTACAAATTATTATAAGAAATCTCTTTCTACTCAAAAGACGGCACAGGGATATTTAGGATTAGCTGTTATTTACTACAAAAAAGGTGAATTTGAGTGGTTCATCTTTAATTTAGTTGAAAAATATATGCTCAAGAACCATCTTTCTTCTCAGTAATCTTATACTTGCACGACCATACATA
>CAJOPE010000136.1 GCA_905236815.1 uncultured Prevotella sp.
AAATGTTAATAGATTGTCAATCAGTATATTGCAATGTTTGATTATTCGCGAAAGCCGGTAAAATGGCAAGTGGGAAACTTTAGTAATATTAGTTCTTGATTTGAATCTTGTCAATCGACATTCCATCGGCGAACTTATCGAGATCTACCCAGGTCCAGATGCCAGGTATTCTACCTCTTCTAGAGAACTGCCAGATGTCGTATTTGGGCTTTCCAGGAAGCACAGGCTGTGCCTTTCTATAATTAGCAATGAAGAGTGTATAATCGTCGAAATCAGGCGATAAATAGTCCTTGTAGTAACTCTGGCTGCAATAAATGATAGGAACCTTTCCGTATTCTTTTTTGCAGGCAAAAATGAAATCACGCAGATGCTCCTGTATTTCCTCCTTGCTCCATCCCTTGGTGCCATCGTCCTCTGCGTCTATCATAGGAAGAATATCCTGTTTTTCCCAATCAATTGTGTTCTTGAAATTCTCGAATTGACTGGCCCCCGAAGAACCTTTGGATAGGAAGTGATAAGAACCGACCAGGAAGCCATGGTTGCGCGCCTCTCGGATGTTCCGCTCATAGCAAGGGTCTTTGTGGGTTCTTCCTTCCGAAGCTTTCACATAGATGAATTTCAAGTGCTTGTTTCCCTGAAGTTCATCCCAGTGGATGCGGCCATTGTGACGTGAGATATCTATGCCATCATAATTTGAGGAGTAATCGCCGTGTGTCTGGTCATGATAAGGCCATTCGCTATCATAACTGCCGCTGTGCTTCTCCAGATAGTACCATGGCTGAAATATGATAGCTGCGAGTACGAGAAGGCCTAGAAGACAGCCTAAAATGATGAGGAATAGAGAACTCTTGCTAATTTGAGAATTTGATTTTTGATGCCGCATTGTAGTAATTTAATATGTCGTGCAAAGATAGCTAAAATAAGTAAACAAACAAAAAATGCCAGTCAAAGATATGGCCGGCATTTTTTGTTTTTATAGAAGGAAAGAAGATTATTTCTTCTTATTTCCCATTTTCTCGATCATCTCATCAAGAGCAGGAACAAGAGCTTCGATAGTCTCGCGAGCCATACCTGTTTCCTCTACGTCTTTCAAAACGAGATCAGGAAGGTTCTTAGCCTTATCTTTCAAAGCCTTACCCTTTTCTGTGAGAAAAACGATCTGCTTACGCTTGTCATCCTCGCTGTCGTGACGAGACAAAAGTCCCATACCCTCCATACGCTTGATAAGAGGTGAAGTAGTGTTGATGCCAAGTAGCAGTCTTTCTCCAATTTTATTAACTGGCTGCTCATCTTTCTCCCAAAGTACCATTAATACAAGTAATTGGGTATAAGTGATGCCCAGCGGTCTCAAATGTGGCTCATAAGCCTGTGTGAACAATCTGCTCGCTGTATAAAGGCGATAGCAGAGTTGATTCTTTAGTCGTAACTTACCGTACATTGCTATAATTATTATAAAAAAACTAATATCTACATGTCTTCTTTATACGGCAGAAGAGAGTAGTGTGTTGATTTTAACTATTAACCTTTCAAAAGAAATCTGTCTGCTTCGATAGCAGCTTTGGCTCCTGAACCAGCTGCAACAATACCCTGTCGGTAAATAGGGTCGGCTACGTCACCAGCAGCAAAGACACCCTCTACATTAGTGCTTGCTGAATTTCCGATGGTTTTAATGAAGCCCTGTTCGTCTAGGTCAATCTGACCTTTGAAGATGTCGGTGTTTGGCTTGTGGCCAATTGCAAGGAAGAAACCGTCAATATTGATGTCGAACTTCTCCTCGTTTGGCTCGCCTTTGAATTTTACAAGATTTGCACCTTCAACACCATTCTCGCCGAATAGTCCTAAGGTGTTAGTGTTGTAGAGAATTTCAATGTTTTCCTTTTCTTCAACACGCTTTCTCATGATCTCAGCAGCGCGAAGATAAGGTTTGCGAACAATCATATAAACTTTCTTTGCAAGACCAGAGAGGTATAATGCCTCTTCACAAGCAGTGTCGCCACCGCCCACAACAGCTACTGTTCTCTTGCGGTAGAAGAAACCATCACAGGTAGCGCACGCACTTACGCCCTGTCCTTTGTATTTCTCCTCATCCTCAAGTCCCAGATATTTTGCGCTGGCACCTGTTGCAATGATAAGTGTCTCAGCCTCGATTTCATTTCCTCTATCGTCGGTGAGGTGAAAAGGACGGCTGGAAAGATCTGCTTTTGTGATACTTCCGTCGCGAATGATGACTCCAAATCGTGCAGCCTGCTCACGCAGGTCCATCATCATCTGGTTTCCATCCACGCCTTGAGGATAACCTGGGAAGTTTTCCACGATAGTGGTTGTGGTGAGCTGTCCCCCTGGCTGAAGTCCTGAATAAAGAATTGGATCAAGACCAGAACGACCAGAATAAATAGCAGCAGTGTAGCCCGCTGGACCACTACCAATAATCAAGGTTTTTACTTTTTCCATATTTTTGTTTTGTTTCGATTTGTTGGTGCAAAGATAATAAAAATTCTATCATCGTGAGCGAGTGATGACTTTTTTATGTGAGATTTTAAAGGAAATTAATATCTCAACTGATTGTTACCGAGCACATCTGCCAATTGTCCGAAGTGGGTAAGGCGGAGTAGGTGCTTATGGTCGTATTCCTGAGTCATTTCGTGCTTCCACATTGTGTGGAATGGTATGTGGGCGGCATAGCCTCCCAACTGAAGCACAGGTTCTATGTCCGACTTAAATGAGTTGCCCACCATCATGAATTGATGGATGCTTACATCGTATTGTCGGCAGAGACGCTCGTATTCCTCACGAGTCTTGTCGGAAACAATTACCACATTATCAAAAAACTTGGCAAGTCCCGAACGTTTCATCTTGTTTTGCTGATCGAGTAATTCACCTTTGGTGAAGACTATCATAGTATAGGCATCCATTTGTCGAATAGTACGCAGGGTTGCTTCCACTTCTGATAGGGGGGCGCCAGAGAGTTCGAGAAGCGATTTCCCCAGCTGGGTAATGCGGAGAATGTCTTGACTGGAGATCTCACCCTTGCTCATCTTCACTGCGTTTTCCACTAGTGAGATTGTAAAGGCTTTGCATCCATAGCCCAGTAAGGGCATATTTCCCGTTTCCACCTCAAATAGGGCACTTGAAATTTCCTTATCGTTCCCCCATGGTGAGAGGATGCGGGAATACTCCTTTTCCACCTCATCAAAGTGCGATTGACAGTCCCAGAGAGTGTCGTCGGCATCAAAGGCGATGAGACGAATGTCTTTCAAATTTTCAATCATAAGCGCAAAGTTAATAAATTCTATTTTAAATTCACCAATAATTTGGAAGAAATTATACTAATCGCTGCAATTACGATATATATGAGAATTAATTGCAAAATATTGAGATGGATGTTTTCTACGCTTGCACCTGGTAGTTGAGCAATTTTGTAGATAGAGGTGTTTAGATTTCCGGCTATGAATGATAGGGCGTGGCCGAAAAACGAATGAATTACTGGTATTGGCAGACTGGCTATGGTGAGAATTCCCAATATGATAATGAGCATTGAGGCTGGGATTACCAATAGGTTTGTGAGCAGACTATAGCAGGAGAACCTTCCGAAGTAGTAGGCGATCAGGGGGAATGTGAGTACCTGTGCGGAGAGAGATACACTTGTCATCTGCCATATCCATTTAGTGAGGCGATGCTCAAAGACCCAATCCTCATTGATAATATGCTCAATTGGTTTTTCGAAGAGTAGAATTGAGAGTACAGCTAGAAAGGAAAGTTGAAAGCCGGCATCATAAAGATCGAGGGGATGGATGTATAGCAGAATGAGTGCTGCAAGGGAGAGGGAGTTTAGGGTGATAGCTCTGCGGGAGAGCATTTGGACAAAAGTGAGTAGAGTGAGCATGGTGGCACTTCTCATCACACTGGAAGATAGGCCTACAAGTACAGTATAGCACCAGATGATGACGAGGGTTAGGAGGGTGTTGGCATAGCCGCCTTTTTTTCCTCCAAAGAGGAGGGAAAGCAGGGCAAAAAGAATGCCTAGATGAGTCCCTGAAAGGGCGAGTATATGTGCGCCTCCTGCAATGGAAAATGAATCCTTTGTCTGTTTGGAAAGTCCCGATTTCTCGCCAAGAAGCATAGCTGCAATCACGGAAGACGTTTGGTCATTTCCTTCTAACCTACAGCTTTTCAGCAGATAGGATCTCCATTTTAGCGCGGCTATTTTAGTGCGTTCCCATTTGCTGAGACTGCTCATATTGACTTCGCACTTTAGCCAGTCGCGATAGTAGATGAAAGTTTGTGCCTGAAAGCCATGAAAAAGCATCCATTTCCGATAATCGAAGTTTGTTTCAGAGAAGTAATTCTTGGGTGTTTCCAAGTGCGAGATTGCTTCAATTCCATCGCCAATAGATAGTTGTTTGTAGCGCTGTTCTACAGTGTCGCGAAGAAGGGAAGCTTTCGTTTTAATAACCTTGTTCTCATAAAGAATAAGTAAATCCATTTTAAGGATTTTTCCTTTTATCTGTGGTGTATTTACTACAATTGCCTGATAGTAGATTTCATCCTTTGGTAATGGGGCTTGTAGCTTGTCTAGAGAATGGATGGTTAGGGTAAAACCAAGAAGGAAGAAAGCTAAGAATAGCAGTGAGGTTTGTATTTGCTCTTTTCTTACGAAGAAGGCGGTGGTGATAACCCCAATAAGAACAATAATTCCTGTACCCATCGGGATAATGGGATAAACGGCCATAGCAGATGGAATGCCCAATATGAACATCAGAGCAAGGCGAAGAAGGGGATAGAGTTGTATCCTGCTATTCGAGAAATTTGTTACCATTCGAATAAATACAAAGGTACTGGTATTTTAATTTTAGTGCAATAGATTATTCGTTTTTATTTTGTGGAGTTTAAACAAGTTTTAAAATATTATGTAACAGTGATATTTAGTGAATATTTAAAGAATAAAACATTGGCACCTTGTTCGAAAATAGTATTGTGACTTGCAAATATCAGAAGGATTCCGTAACTTTGCAAATCAAATAAAAAAGAAAATTATGACCATTGTATACTTTATAGTATTAGTTGTAACAGTTGTGCTTGCTGTTGTCGCAGGATATTTCTATGCTGTCAATTCTAGTTCAAAATCCATAGCTTCTTTAAAGGAACAGCTTAATAGTCTTTCTGTGGAAAAGCAGTTGACCGAAGGAAAACTGGATGCGTGTCAGCAGAAGATGGAGGATCTCAAGGCATCTTACGATCGCCAAACTGAGGAACTTAAATCCAACTATGCTCAGCAAATGGACAATATGAAACAGAATCATATTCGTGAAACCTCACAGATGCGTTCTGATTTCGACCTTCAGCGCTCAGAACTCCGTGAGGGCTTCGCCAAGCAGATGGCCGAGCTTCGTGAAAGCTACGACAAGCAGATGGAACAGCAGTCTAAGCTAATCGATGAGAAAATTACAACAGCATCAGAGAAAATTCTGAAAGAACGCTCAGAGCAACTCTCGTCAACCAATCGGGAACAGCTAGCTGCTATCCTTAATCCGCTTAACCAGAATCTTGCCCTTATGAAAGAGGCGGTAGAGAAGAGCGATCGCGAACAAGCAAAATCGCTTACCCAGTTGGATACGGCTATCCGTGAGAACCTTAAAACTGCTCGTGAGGTGGGAGAACGTGCCGACAAACTTGCTTCAGCTCTCACAGGAGAGAATAAGACTTTGGGTAATTTCGGTGAGTTAAAACTTCGTCAGCTGTTAGAGAATGCTGGTTTGGAAGAAGGCGTACAGTTTGAGGAACAAGTTACCATAACCGATGAGACGGGTAAGGTGACACTCAATGAGGATAGTGGAAAGAGGATGATTCCTGATGTGATTCTCCATTTCCCTGATGATCGTGATGTTATCATCGATTCTAAACTCTCTTTGGTGTCATTCCAGCGCTATTTCGAGGCAGAAACCGATGAGGAAAAAATCAAGGCGCTTGATGACCATCTCAAGGCGGTACGCTCCCATTTTAAAGGACTAGCTCACAAGAATTATAGCAATTATATAGAGAAAGGTCATCATAAACTCGATTTTGTGGTGATGTATTTTAGCAATGAGAGCGCCTTGCAACTTGCACTTGCTAACGATCCAGGTCTTTGGAAGGAAGCCTACGATCAGGGAGTTGTGATTTCTGGAAGTCAGAACCTCTATATGATGCTTCGTATTCTTGAAATGAGTTGGCGACAGGTGAAGCAAGTGGAGAACCAGGAGAATATTATGAAGGCGGCCAACGACATAGTGAGTCGCGTTCAGCTATTCTACGAGCGTTTCCTAAAGGTGGAGGAGCAGTTGCGCAAGACAAATGAGTCTTTCGACAAACTCAAGACGACTACATCTGCTAATGGACAGAGCATTGTTACTGCTGCCCGTAAACTACTGAAATATGGGGCAAAGGAAAGTAATAGCCGTAAGTTATCGCTTCCTTCCTCATCTGATTCAGAAGACGTTGAAGATACAGAAGAATAACAAACAGGCCTTCCCAGTCGGGAAGGCCTGTTTGTTATTTATCTCTTAATTTTCTTTGCACCTTTATCTATAGGGCCTTCGATGTCAATCTCGTCGTTGGCAACATCATCTAGAACCACCATATGTCTATAGTCTGGTTTTATCGTTGAGAATCTCACGTTTTTCACTTTAAGGCCATCCACATGTCGGGCATAGAGACCGTATGCAGGAGTAGGACCTGCCCATCTTGGTTCAGGATAGTTTGTTCCTTGTTCGCGATAAGGCTTATCACTTAGCGATCGCTGACCACCACCACGATATTGTACTTCTATATTCTGAAGAGTGATGTTACGAAGAGGGACATCTTTCATACCTGTCACAATGATACCAGCCAGAGAGTCGCAATCTTGGGCAACGATATTTGAAATCATAATGTCGCCACCATAGCTTGGCGTTGTTACATCTTTAGGACCGCGGTTGCGACATCCTGTAGTGATATAGATAGGATAGTGATGCACATGAACCATAGAGAGGTTGCTTACCACAATATTCTCCATACGGCCTTGGTCAACTTCTTCGAGGGCAAGGCCTGAGGAGTACATAAAGTTACAATTCGAGATGGTGATATTCTTATATCCGCCATTGCTCTCTGTGCCGAGTTTTATGCGGCCACATACCCAGTTCACTTTCTCTGGAACATAAGTACCATCGAGGAATGTTCCTAATTTGTATCCTGTTACCAAACAGTTGTTTACGAGAATATGTTCGCATGCCACAGCTTTCTTTAAGGCATAGCTAGCCTTCAGAACAATACCGTCATCTGTAGGGGTATTCACCTTGCAGTTCTCTACAGAAAGATATTTGCAGCAATCGATGTCAATTCCATCGCGGTTTGTGTCGATAGTAACATTGTCGATATTTCCACGCTCACATCCTGTTGCGATGATGGCGAAGTGTCCACCTCTATAAATAGTAATGTCGCGGATGAGAATATTGCGGCATAGTTTCAGTGCAATTGCCTTGTCACCAGTACCGATGCTTCCACCTTGTACATTTCCTGCCTTCTCTGTGTCTTTTTTTGTAAGACCTTTTCCGTCAATTCTTCCTAGACCAGTAATTGAAACATTTTCCTGACCTTCTGCCCAAATAAGACTGTTGTGAAAATAAGTATGTCCGCCATCTTGATATTCTGGAAAATTAAAAGGTTCGCTTTTGTCGTATGCATTCTTATCGGAAGTGGCAAGTAGTGTTGCTCCCGCCTCGAGATGCAATTCGATGTTGCTTTTCAAATGAATAGAGCCAGAGAGATAGATGCCGGCAGGAAGTGTAACTCTTCCACCGCCATGAGCCACAGCAGAGTCGATGGCAGCATTTATGGCTGGTGAGTCGAGCGTGGTACCGTCTCCTTTTGCACCGAAATGTCTAACGTTATATTCTGTGGCCATTGCTGCCACAACAATTGTCAACAGATAGATAAAGCTAAAAAATCTTTTCATTATTTTGTTTTGTTTTATAGATGTTTCTGCAAATATACGAAATTTAGTTGAATGAAGCGGATTTATTAAAAAAAGTTCTTGTTGTGCCATGTTATGAAACAAGAATTGTGTATATTTGGGGAAATTTTTATCGATATGTTAGGAGCAATAATTGGTGATATAGTAGGTAGCCGTTGGGAATTTAACCCAACCAATGATTATAATTTCCCTCTTTTTAGCGAGAAGAATGGTTTCACGGATGATATCGTATGTACAGTGGCTGTCGCCGATGCGCTGTTGAATAACAGTAGTGATTATGGCAAGTATATCCATGAATGGTGTCGTCGGTATCCTCATCCTAAGGGAGGTTATGGTGGCAGATTTGTGCAGTGGGTAAGGAGCGATCAGCCTAAGCCATATAATTCTCTTGGTAATGGAAGTGCTATGCGTGTGAGTCCGGTGGGAAGATGGTTCAATGATTCCGATAAAATCGCTGAACAAGCGAAGAAGACAGCGGAGTGCACCCATAATCATCCCGAGGGAATAATAGGAGCACAAGCAGTGGCTTTGGCCATTCACGATTGCTGGCAACTCGCACAGACAAAGAAAGGTGAGATGATTTCTAAGGAGGATATACTTTGGAAAGGTCTTGGTCAGGCCACAAAGCTATATGTCGATACGCCCGATCTGTTCAATGTGGATATTGAAGAGCATCGAAACATCTTTGATGAGACTTGTCCTGGAACAGTACCTGTAGCTTTGGCGATCATCCAGAATAGCTCTGATTTCGAGGATGCGATCCGTCAGGCAGTGAGTCTTGGAGCGGATGCCGATACTATTGGCGCTATTGTAGGAAGCATCGCCGAGACACTTTGGGGAATTCCTGAGTGGATGAAGGAGAAGGCAATGACCTATCTTCCTGATGAAATGCGGGAAGTCGTAGGTAATTTCTATGAGCAGATAGAACTCCCATCCCGCATAACCCCTAACCGGATAGATACTTTGAACGAAGGTGAAATCTTTGTCTTCGGCAGCAACAAGCAAGGCTATCATGGAGGAGGTGCTGCTCGTGCAGCACTGAATAAATTTGGAGCAGAGTGGGGAAATGGTGAAGGCTTACAAGGTAGATCGTATGCCCTGCCAACGATGGAGGGACTTGAGAGTACAAAAGCGGCGGTTGATCGCTTTACGGCCTTTGCGGCAGGACATAAAGAACTTCGATTCTATGTTACTGCTGTGGGTTGTGGAATAGCAGGATATGTGGCAGAAGAAATTGCTCCATTCTTTGCTGAGGCAGCTAAACTTGAGAATGTATATTTGCCAGCTAGTTTCTGGGAGGTATTGAAGGGATAATAATTATAAAGAATGAAGGATTTTGCAGCAATAGATTTTGAAACAGCCAATAATGAGCGTACAAGCGTTTGTTCTGTAGGTGTTGTAATTTATAGAGGTGGAAAGAAGGTTGATGAGTTTTATTCCCTAATTCAACCAGAACCAAACTATTATACCTATTGGACAACAAAAGTACATGGTCTTACTTGCAACGACACAGATAATGCGCCCGTTTTTCCAAAAGTGTGGTCGCAAATAGCTCCGAAGCTTGAGCTTTCGCCTGAAGAGAAAGAGCGCCTAGGTTATGAATATCTTCCTTTAGTAGCTCATAATAAAGCTTTTGATGAGAGTTGCTTGAAGGCAGTTTTCCGTTGCTATCAAATGGATTATCCCGGCTATCCGTTTTACTGCACATTAGTACAGTCAAGAAGGGTATGGCCAGGAGGGCATCATAACTTAGATATAATAGCTGCACGATGTGGTTATAATTTAGAAAACCATCACCATGCATTAGCAGATGCGGATGCATGCGCTGCTATTGCTTTGAAAATATTATAGGGAAATTTTGTTTTCCAAAAGAAACTATATTC
>CAJOPE010000137.1 GCA_905236815.1 uncultured Prevotella sp.
ATGATAATCCAAAGTTCCGGAAATTGTATAAAATGAATAATCTAAACGTCGCTTGATGAATCGTTATTCACTTGCGAAACTTCAGTTGATTATATAATATTGAATTCAGTGTATACTCCGAAGAGCATACACCAAGTAAGAGAGATTATCTGTGATAGCCATTTCTGCGCTCCTCCTCAATCTCCCAGTCGTTATCTCTGCTATATGAACCATCTGGGTTCTGATTACCTTGCGTAGTCTGGCTGCCACTATATCCACCACCCTGAGCAAATAGCCGCATAGCGGGCGAGAATATTCTGGTAATGTTAACCTTGCTTAGTTGATGAGTAATACGAGCATGATGATATTTCGGAAGGCACAGGGCTATATCCTTTTTCTCCGGCTTCACGCTCTGTCCACGTCTGATAGATCGCCATGTGTTCTCCAGTCTTCCCATGGTAAGTTTGCGGTCGATGGTACTCGCTTTGTACTCTGTTCCTGAACTTGATGCAATGTAATAGCCCTGAACCTCACCACGCGAGTTTAGCGCCATACGTGTATCCAAACCACAAGCCTTGAGTGATTGGCAGAAAACATTGAAGTCCCATACGCGCATCTTACCCAATACCTCCATGCAGATATCAAAGATCTCTGTACGGTTCTTCACAGATGCAATAGCAGCATTGGCTAGACCACGTTCCTCGCATATGGCATTACAAGCAGCAACAGCCTTGGTGCCAATTCTGAAGTCGGGAAGCAGTGTACCATCGCTCAACGCTCTGTTTGCGAGTATGTGCCAGTGCTTTAGTTCTTCGTTGTTGTCTGTACGATCATGCTGGAATGCTATCCACTGCATAGATTGGTACTGCTCCTTGGAGATGCCCAGTTGCTCCAGCATCAGTTTCTCCATGAACTCTTCAACCAACTCCTTTGCCTGATCTTCTGTAGTGATTACCTTGGTATCATCTTCAGAAAGAGTAAGGACGAAGTCAAAGAATGGATTAGCAGAGTGTCTGCTTGCACTATCCTGGACTTCAACCATTTCCTCTATGACTTCCGAAGGAGTATCACCATAGAGTTCGTGACGGATGAGCTCGTGTGCTACGTTCTCACCATCAATGTTCTTTCCTATGGCATAGTCAATCTTTGCCTTGCCATAACTAATCGATGTTCCTGTTGCTATCATAAAGCAGTTCACTTAGTTTTTTAACAATGTTAGTTACAAACATCCCAGCCATATATGCCTGATCATGGCTGAAGAAATTATTGATATGTATGAGGTCAGCTTTAATCTTTCGTACATCACGAAGCAACTGAAGGTCATCCTCTGACAGTTTCTTCTTCGGATGGTGCCCTAGTATCAGGCTGATGATATAGGTTGAGCGGTTCATACCACAGGCCTTAACCTTGGCATCAAGAACCTCACGCTGTTCTTCCGTGCAGCGTAGAGTGACCATACAGTCCTTGTTGGCGGTGTTGTCACCACCTTTGACCGTCATGTTCCTGCGTATTTTTTTATTTGTTTTTCTCATTTTGAAATTGCTTCATTATAAAACAAAATTGCGACCATCGGGAGTAACTTTCAGAATGCCATGTATTACATTGGCCCTTCTTGTTGTCAACCCACATTTTCGGATATACACGATGGTCATGATAATATTTCAATACATTAACACAGTAATTCATCTACCATAATATTGTAAGAAATCATTATGGTAGATTAACCTCGATGCCTGCATCCTTGCATTTCTTGAAGAATGTTCCGATGCCGATAGCGCCACTACTTTTGGAGAGATTATCAAACTTCTTGTCGCATTCTACAGATTTGTAATCAGAGTTCTGCCGACTGCAAATATGAAAGAATTGTCGTCCGCTCTCACCAAGTGAGGCAAGTGAAAAACCAATACTGATCCACTCGTCATAAGTTGAGGTCAGGTCAATATGGCGCCTGTCAATAACCTCACAACATCGAGCAACTTTGTTGATGGTATCATCAGCACCGTAGTTGGCATGAAATTGAGGTTGATATGGCTTTTCGATGATCTTCACCTTGTCGTATGGAATGGCATTCTCGTTGACCAATGGATTAGCATCATAGCTTATGGTGCGAAGTCGGCACACATCGCTGCAGCTGTGATCCAGGATGATACCCATCTGCTTGAAATCGTCCTCCAACTGAAGAAAGTGACTTTTATGGCATGATGGATATTTGAGTGGCACAATAAGGAATAATCCATGACCGCTGACGCTGAGTCCTGCATAGGCAATCTGTGGCAGTACGGCCAGTTGCCATTTGAGTTCTTCATAATCCTCGATATCAGGATTATCCTGTCCATCAATGTCGAGGCAGATCATTCCAGAATACAGCTTGAGGTTACTTGCACAACGAGTAGGAGAGAATACACCACTTACGGTAGCACAAGGAAGCTGCCGTTTGAGAGCCGACCGCGCTGCCTTTTCTTCTGTATTCCTGATTCTCTCTATCTGCTCCTGATAATTACTGTTGAACAGGAACTCGCTTAAAGAAATGGTCTTTCCTGCGTTATCCCTAACATCGTTGTAAATGGAAATAATTTTATTAAACATAAATCTTGCAGTTAAATTTCCAACTGTGAATTTCAAATTAAGCGCGGTTACACCATAAAATATCTATATCGTCTTTGCATAAAGGGCTTGTGAGAGTGTGTATATGTAACCGTGTAACCTGAGTTCCCAAGAAGATCATTCTATAGAATAATGTTTGCAGAATTTTATGGTTTGGTTACATGGTTACATGGTACACTAGTCTCAATCCTTTTGTTTCTCGGCTTCTTGGATGTTTTTGGGTGTAACCTTGTCATTTTCCTTACCAATGTACTTGTAGAGCTGCTCACGCGCCATTCCACAACTCTCGGCAAATTGTTTCTTGTTGATGATAGGATGAAACTTGTTGAGAGCCTTTATTGCATCAGCTAATGAAATATCATGCTTTGCCTGTGCATTAAATATCAAATCACGAACATCTTCAGCCCATGCCTCGAACACATCCATACAACGGATGGCATATTCTACGGCATCGGCTTTGATGACAGGCTCGCAAGGCTTGTCATTTACAAAATGCTCGCTCATCAGAAAACGTGGCTTGTTTGCAAAGAAATCAATGCACTCACCATGAAGTAGAGTCGCAAGACCAGCGAATTTTTGCACATAGATCTCCAGTTTGTCGCGTACCTGACACATATAGCTGTCTGCACCATTAATTCTTTGTATGGCGATTCTGCGATGGTACCCGTCCAACAGTTTTGATGCATCCTTATCAAATGTCATGGCCATTGGTGCCATGTTGTGGAATCTACGAACAAGCACTTCCCACCAGTCAAGCAAAGAATCATCAATCTGTTCGTGCGATCGCTCTAACGAAACTTCGATTTCCGGTACGCAGAACAGCCATCTGAAGGTGAAACCATCATCTAACAGTCTTTGATAGCCTAAAACTCTTGGCAGAATACCAGGTTGAATACCACCAACAACAGTAAGATAAGGATTAGACACCTCAAGGGGCTGCTCACCGACTCTTAGTATCGTAATAGGCTCATTTGAGAAATACGATAGAAAATCAGGGATACCACTACCTTTTGAATACCTTCCTTGCAGATCTTCAATGAAGCCAGGTAGTTCATCTCTGCGCACAAAGAGTCCTCTTTGATTGTTAGCCAAGGTCTTGTTGATAGCTTCAGGAGTAGGATTGGAGATGTAGAGAATTTGAAAAGGAGGAATAGCCACTTGTTCCTTAGCTTCTTTGCAGTTTTCGCGTTCCCTTTTTGAGTCCTCCAACATCTCATGACTGATCAGTGCAAGTGGTTTTACCAGTTTGCTGACAGGCTGCGTCTTGTTGCTGCCAGGAGGAGCAACGTGGCACAGATTCAGATTAAGACGATTGGTATAGATACCCTCCCTGATAGCCACAACATTGCCCACTGCACCTGATATCACAGCAAAGACTGTTGATGTGATAATGTCCATTGAACAGTTCATACATGCTTGTAATGTCAGTATCAGTTTCTGCAGTTCCGGCATGAAGTAATCAAAAGGAAGGCGATGCTTTGGAGTTTTCACCAAAGCATCAGGAGTAATCTGTACTCCGTTGTTATTGACTTCCTGCATAACATCACGGTTTAAGATTCTTCTTCATGATGTAAGCCATAGCATCCTGACGTAGCTCATCGCTTGTCTTCATTCGATTACTGAGCAACCACTCAACCAGTTCCTTTCTGTCAAAGAAGATCAGTTTGCCTGATGGCTTGTAGAAAGGAATCGCACCTGTACTGGTCATCTTATATAGGGTACTTTTCTTAATACCTGTATATAAGCTGGCTTCTTCAAGATTAAGAGCATCTTTGACTGCAATAGAATTTTTAGTTAAGCAGTCGATTTGCTTCTGCTGTGTTGCACTTTGCTTTTCGAGTTGCTCTACTCTCTGCTGCAAATTGTCTTGTTCCATATTATATTTAAATAATAAGTTAAACATTGAGGGTCGTCACCCTCGTTTCGCTAGCAGGAGCAAAATTAGAAACAAAATAGGCTGACAAAAACTGACAAAGGCTGACTGTCAGTTGACAATCAGCCTAAAATATACGATATTCTTTCTTTTTTTTCTTTTAGTCAGTCTTTTTTTAGTGGTTACTAATCTTCTTCGTGTCTTTTCATGAGGGAAACTATAAAGGAATCAATGCTATCCGCACCATTAGTTTTATTATGTGTACTATCATATACACCTGTTGATAGTTGTGATTGGTCAACGTATTTACCATCTTGGCTTGCAAGAAGATTACGCTTATAAATAACAGACTGCCACTTTATACAAATAAAATGGCTCTCCTGTAATTTCTTCATTAGATAGCAGAACAGTTTAGGCTTGTCTAGGATAAGTGACTCTGAGGTAGGCTTGGATATCCCATGGAAGAAGTCTTTGATATCATCCAAGCAAAGTTCTTTTGTTCCTGGAGTGGATAGTATTTGCCCATATTTGATTTCCTCAAGAAAATCCTCAAGATCATAGTCCGTCAATTTGGATTTGAATGGATTGTCATTTTTAGGTTGAACCTTGATGTCGTTGTTATCTATAGAGATGGAAACGTTCCCTTCGGTAGAAACGTTTTCTCCAACAGGTGCTTTTTGGGGGTTGTTTTCATCAGCATTGATTGGAGTCTCGATTATAGGTTCCTTCTTTAATGCCAATCCTTTAAGCAAATTAAAGACTGACAAAGGGAGTTCCTTCTCTGTATATTTCTCTGCGAATGCTTTCTCTACAGTTTCTCTGTGGTTGGCAAGCAATCTATATGTCATCAACCTATTTACTTTGTCTGTATGTTCTCTATCTTCCTTATATGCCTGATAATTCTTCAACGAAGGATCATTCTCCGCAAGGAAGTTCTCACAGTAGTCATCGTATTCAATCTTTCCTGAAGCCACGTCCTGTTGATAACGAAGGTATGCATTGTTCATCATCAGATACAGACTGTCGATCTTGTCCTTGGATAAGTATGAAGTGAGCATCAATGCTGCTATTACCAAAGGGACAAATATCCAGAAAACTGTGTTTATAGCGTTGAAATTGAAGATAAACACATATAGCAATGCAAAGAGCATTGCCCAGCAAACGACAAACAATGGAATGAGTCGTTTCTTCGGATGGAAGAATTCTTTAATGGTCATTTGTTTATGTTATTTGATTAGTCTATAATTTCCCAGAATCCTCCCTTATCAGGACCGACTCTACGGAGATATTTGCCTCGCATAGCTTCGATACTTCTTGAAACTGCAGAAGGATGAATTTCCAAAGCTTTGCTTAGTTCTGACTTGGTAATATAAGGATTTTCAGCCATCAATTGGAGCATAAGTTCCCTTTTTTCAGTCAATCTCCTTCCTTTTGCAAGATTTTTCTGTTCGGTTTCTGTTCGGTTTCTATTCGGTTCTGTTCGCATCCTAGTTGCTTTCTGTTCGTTTTCAGTCACTTTTGGGACAGTAATCTTCAAAATGAAGTCATTATTGTTGAACATAGGATCGTTGGCACCATTAGCTTCCTGCTCACGACAGATACGATCGATACCCTCGCCAAACTCCTTTACAAAATGGTAGGCTTTTAGGAATGCAGCGATCTTTGGGTTTCTCGAGAAATGGGTATAACGAATGTTTGCTGGCTTCACCTGTCCAGGCAACTTACCTGGAGATTCAAAAACCAAGCGATCATCAAACATCTTGATCTGTATCTCGGTACCTTTTATATTATATGCTCTGTGACAGCAAGCGTTCACGGTCATCTCTTGTATCACGAACTTTGGATAGTCACGAATAGTAACGAACTGTGCATGTTGACCAAGGAAAGTATGTTCTGCTACCTGTGTTTCAAGATAGTCTATAGTCTTCTTTACTTGATTGAGTATTGTCCCTTCAAAGGTAACGTCCTTGATGACATTCATCTCCGCACCGACTTTCTCGTCAATGCCCCGATATCTGATGAAGCGAGTACGAGCACGAGGAAAGAAATTCTGTGGATTCTTGCCAAATAGAAGAATACAGGCAACACTAACAACATCTTCACCTTTATTATTTGTTGTAACGAAGTGGTTGTTTTCTCGAAGATACTCCTGTGGTGTTTTGCTATAGCCAACCATATTGGCATATTCAGTTACAGCATTCATATCCACATCATCAATTGTTGCACCATAAACAGCCGTATCTTCGTAATAACGTTCACCTTTATCGTACATCAACTGTATGCGTTCCTCAAATGCCAGTTTACGACTTTTATCCCCAACACGGATATAAGCTTCGTCAAGTTGATTAGTATGAAGATTCTGGCTGGCAGGAATATCCATCAAAAGGATACGATTGGTATTGCCATCTTTGTCAGTACAATCCATATATCTGCAAGTAACAGGTATAGATGGAATGCACAAACTGAAAGGAACAAGCAATAGTTCATTCAACTTTTCTGTGTATTGGTTGATTCCTTCAATTTTACGTGTCTTATCAGAAATACCGATAGCTAAAGTGCCACCATCGGCATTAGCCATAGCTACGATAGGTATGGCCAGAGCCTTAGGATCAATCTGAATGCTCTTGCAGTCAAATGTCTGTCCTTCCTTTTGAGTTCTGATATCTTCTGCTGTCATCATGTTTACAAAGATAATATTTTTTTCTTATATTTTTGTTTCCGCCTCTTACAATTTTGGTATCTTCCACAATAACCCCTAATAACGCATGTTATTACAACTTCAACTGTGGCAAACTATTAATAGCATCCTCCTTAAGCTTGTCAACTGCTCTGGTATATTTCTCGGTATGACGCAAACCGCTATGTCCGAGCAGACTTGCAACAGTTTTGATATTGGCACCATTGTTGAGGATGTTAAAGGCAAATGAATGGCGAGCACAATGCCAACTGATATGTTTGTCGATACCTGCTCTCTTAACCCATCTCTTCACCGATTTGCAGCAACTCTCATAGCTTGGTAAGTCGAAGATAAGATCACCCTTGTTTTTACCAGCCTCTTTTGGAGTACCGACAAGTGAAATAAGTCCATCGTTCAATGGAATAGTTACCCAACTTCGTGCCGAATGACCTTTGGTCTTGTCCTGTTCAAACTTGAGTGTCTTATTGCTATAGTCAATACTGCTGTACTTGAGGTCTTTTACATCACAAAAACGCATGCCTGTATATAGGCAGAAGATAAATGCATTGCGAACATTGGTCTTCTCCATTTTGTAGTGGGTGTTAATAAGCAGTTCAACTTCCTCTTGTGATAGTACATCCTTTTTGAGTACTTGATCATCAACAATGCATTTTACGCCTTCACATGGATCCTTTACCATGATTCCTTGGTCAACTGCAAAACGAATCACTTTCTTAAAACGCTGCAGAATGCTCTTTGCTCCTTCGCCCACGCTTCGAGTTTGAAGATATGCCGAGAACTTCATCATCATGTCGTGAGTGATAGCATCAGGTTTGATATAATCCTTGTTTAGTGGATGATAAAGAGTTAAAAAGTCCATGAAACGAGTCTTGGCAATCTTGATCATACGGACATCCTTCTTGTTGTAGTTCTCAATATAGGCATCATAGAAATCGAGGAAGTTGAAGTTCTTGTCCTTTTTCAGGCGATATCCTTCCTTGTTCTCAAGAAACTCCTGCTCTCTTTCAAAACGTATCTTCTTGGCAAGATCAATTGTCTCCTTCACTTGTTTGCGCTGCTCTGCAGTGCGTGGACTAGCAATGATATGCAAAGAAAGACTTTCCTTCTTACGTATGGAAGTACCTTTTTCATGGTCATACCCCATCTGGTATTCCAGGTACAAACTAAACTCAGAAGACTTCTTTAAAGGCTTCTTCAATAAACGAGGATTACCACCTTCTATAAGATTACTGTTCTTACCTCTTACTTCTGCCATAATAGTTTTTTCTTTTGGTTATATTTATTATCGCAAAGATAGAATAAAAATCAAAAACGGGGTGTTAATAAGGTGTTAATTTTAACACCCCAAACGCAAAAATTGGCTACTTGTGTAAAAATCGGAAAATATACAATCTTTGTAAAACACTAATATTCAAGGTTTTATATTGTTTATGTTTAGATTTATTTTCGTCGGTTGTGTACCGGTTCTGGGTACAAAAACGCTGCAAGTCTTTGATTTGCAGCGTTTTTTTTCTTTCATTGCACCACCGTTGCACCACCGATTTTCAATTTTGCTTTCTTTAAGTTGGTTTATATCATCTATTTCTATCACCCTCTTATAATATTGGGTAACTCCATTACATTTTCTGATAACTCTGGTAGAATAAAACAAAGTCGTTTTATATTATTAGCCCAATATAAGTTTCACGTTTGAGAAACTTTTGCTATTTTTGCTTGAGTAATACAATTTAGGCAGTATGGTAAAGACAAAATTCTCAAACGAAAGAAACGACAGTATCCTTGGTGCAAAAATCAAGTCAATTCGTCGTGAGCTTGGCATCACACAGGATGAGCTAGGGACAAGAGTTGGGCTTGGCAAAAGCAGTATCAGCAAGATTGAGAACGGTCTAGCTCACATTTCTTTGGAGGATGCAGTTTATCTGCTTAAAGCGATGGATGAGAGTTTGAGCATTCAGGTGCTTGGAATGGAGGAGCCTAAGGAAGTGAAAGAACGTAAAAGCCAGTTTATTACTGTTTGCGTTTTATGGTTCTCACAAGCTTACCATGTAACCCCTGACCAGGCTTTCAGATATCTCACAGCCTTTAAGGCTATTGATTTCCTTGAAGAAAATTTTTCCTACGAGCAAACCCTTTCACAAGAAGAAATTATTGATGATATGACGCGAGTATGTGAAAATCATGGAGGTGTCTTGAAGAATTTATGAAAAATCAAAAAGCTTAACGAGGACAGAACATGAGGACAAAAGGACAAAGACATAGACAACAGCACCTAAAGAAAAATATAACACACTTTAAAAACGTAAATGGGCCACTTAGGGCTCGCAAGTTCAATATTTAGCCCTCCTAAGTGGCGTATTTAGAAGTTACCATAAAGTCTTGAAGTCCTTAAGTCCTTAAGTCCCGAATAGGTTTTTGACATAGGAACTTCTTTAGACATAAGAACAGGAGTACAGAAGACATACTAACGAAGTAAGACATAGTAACAAAATAACGTATTTTTTTAACATACTTCTACCCCACTTGTGGGGTTTGCTCTCCCCGTTTGCATCGGGGAGCCGGAGGGGTAGTAAAGACTATTGAATTAGAGAGAGAGGGTATGCCACGAGCAAGCTGAAAACATCAAATCATCAATCATAAATCACAAAAATGTGGTATACCCTCTCTCTTATCTCCCCCGTTCCACGGGGGAGAGGAAAAGGATAAAGAAAGGAAATTTAAAATG
>CAJOPE010000138.1 GCA_905236815.1 uncultured Prevotella sp.
GTCTAAACCGACGGTTTACGACCTCTAAACCGTACATTTACGTTGGCTATTTCAACCGTATTCGCTAATCACCAAATTTCAAGGAGTATTTCGTCGAACTCACGTTAAGGTATTATGTACTATCCTAATGCTTTCTATAAGTTCTCAATAATTGCTTTCAGCCTATTCCGCTATCTGACAGCTATTTATAAGACAAAAAACAAAAAAATGAAAAGTTATTTTTATTTTTTATATAATAAAAACGCATTCACCTTTATGCAAACAATAACAGTAAGATTAAGGTGAATGCTTGAAGCTATTCTTATTTAAGAACGAGTTCCACAGGGCAGTGGTCACTTCCCATAATCTCAGTATGGATACTTGCGTCCTCGAGTTTTTCTTTTAAACGGTCGGAAATCAGGAAATAATCAATTCTCCATCCTGCATTCTTCTCTCTTGCGTGAAATCGGTAGCTCCACCACGAATAAGTAACCTGCTCGGGATATTTGCTTCTGAAGGTGTCAATGAAGCCCTTGCCGAGGAATTCTGTCATCTTCTCACGCTCCTCATCGGTGAAACCGGCATTGCGACGATTGGTCTTTGGATTCTTGATGTCGATTTCCTCGTGGGCAACGTTCATATCACCACAAATGATAACCGGTTTCTGGGCATCCAATTGCTGTATGTATTTTTGGAAGTCTTCCTCCCATGTCATACGATAATCAAGGCGCTTCAACTCATTCTGAGAATTTGGCGTATAGACAGTAACCAGATAGAAATCGGCATATTCGAGAGTGATCACTCTGCCTTCGTGGTCGTGCTCATCCACATCAATGCCGTTATGAACACTGATAGGGTGGTGCTTAGTGTAGATAGCAGTACCCGAATAACCCTTCTTGTCGGCATAGTTCCAATACGACTCATAGCCCTCAAACTGCAAATCGAGTTGTCCCTCCTGCATCTTCGTCTCCTGAAGGCAGAAGAAATCAGCGTTGAGATTTTTGAAACTCTCCTCGAAATCCTTGCCCACGCAGGCTCTGAGGCCATTTACATTCCAGGATATAAATTTCATTGCTATAATATAATAAGGTGAAATATTGTTTGAAAAAAGAACAAGAGAATTATAGAATAAAAGCCCATGCCTTTATAGCTTATCTCAAGGAAATAACCCCATAGAATAGTCAGCTTAATATATATGGCTGTTATCCTATAATTCTATTATTCTTATAAAGAATTTCTTCTAATAGAAAATTAGATGCGTTTTGATTCTCCGCGTAAAAGACTCATGAATTCCTCGCGAGTCTTGGCTGATTCGAATACACCGCTGTAGGCACTGGTGGTAGTGATAGAATTCTGCTTCTCCACACCTCTCATCTGCATACACATGTGCTTAGCCTCGATAACGACCATAACACCCATAGGCTTCAGTGTATCCTTAATGCACTGCTCTATCTGCTGAGTGAGGCGCTCCTGCACCTGAAGACGATGGCTGTAGATGTCCACAACGCGGGCAATCTTGCTCAATCCCGTGATATAGCCATTTGGAATATAAGCAACATGTGCCTTACCATAGAATGGGAGCATGTGATGCTCACACATAGAGAAGAAATCGATATCCTTCACAATAACCATCTGATTGTAGTTCTCGGCAAAAAGAGCATCGGTAAGTACCTTGTGAGGGTCCTGAGTATAGCCTCTAGTGAGAACCTGCATTGCCTTTGCTACACGCATAGGAGTTTTCTCTAGACCTTCGCGTGTAGGATCCTCACCTAATAATTCTAATACCTCTTTATAATGTCCGGCGAGCTCGTCAAGCCCCTCGCGGAATTCTGATTCTGGATTCATAATAACTTATTATCTTTGAACTGTAATTTTACCTTTAACAAGACAAGCCGAAGGGTAGCCCATTGCCCTGATGCGGGCGAGCATAGCCTGAGCCTCCTTGAGATCCCTGAAGTTACCTACACGGCAGATCCATCTAGGAGAATAGAAATGAACATATACTGGCTGATCTGGGAACTTCACTTTGATGGCGTTGCCGATTTGCTCAGCACGCTGTCGGTCGGCTCTGGAGTTGCCTCCAGCGAAAGCCTGAACACGATAGCCCACAACTTTATAGCTTCCTCGCATCACCTTTTTGCGTGTATCCACGACAGGTGCCTCAGTTTCCTCTTGAGCTTTTCGTGCTTCAGCCTCCTTACGTGCTTCAGCTTCCTTGCGGGCTTCCTCTTCTTTTCTTAGTTCGGCCTCTCTTCTTAGTTCAGCCTCACGGCGAAGCTCCGCTTCTCTTTGCTCTTCGGCCTGACGCTTGGTTACATCCGACTGGCGTTCAGGGGTTGTCGTTGTTTTATGATCTTGAGTTACCGTTTTTTTGTCCTGGACAGTTGGCTTGTGCTCAGGAACAATAGTATTTTTTGTATTTGTAGTAGACGGTGGTGTAGTAGTTTTCTTTTGCGGTGTCCCGTTTACCAATTCGTCGATTTCCCTGCTTTCAGTAACGGAAACGGAACCTTGTCCCTGCACTTTTTTCTGCAGGTGATCCAAGTAGTTTTGCGCATTAGCTGATATAGAACAGAATGCTGTTAATAATATAATGAAGACGAATTGTTTCATATAAGTTTATGTTTAAAAATGCCCCGCGCTATGGAAGCGGGGCATTTATGATAATTACTTCTTCCAAGCATCGATGATACCCTTGAAATCAGCGCACTTCAAAGAAGCACCACCGATCAAGCCACCGTCGATGTCAGCCTTAGCAAACAGCTCAGGAGCGTTGCTAGCCTTGCAGCTACCACCGTAGAGGATTGATGTATCCTCAGCAGCCTCCTTGCCATAAACCTCAGCTACGCAGCTGCGGATGTAAGCGTGGATTTCCTCAGCCTGCTCAGCTGTAGCAGTCTTACCTGTACCGATAGCCCAGATTGGCTCATAAGCAATTACGATGTTCTTCCACTGCTCT
The DNA here is from genome assembly GCA_905236815.1 of uncultured Prevotella sp. Taxonomy (GTDB): domain Bacteria; phylum Bacteroidota; class Bacteroidia; order Bacteroidales; family Bacteroidaceae; genus Prevotella. The sequence goes on from CAJOPE010000138.1 coordinate 2,939, forward strand.
GCTGTGAGGTGGAAAACGCTACCTGCGAGCTCTGCCTTGCAAACAGCCTCCTGCTCGTTAGCCTCGCGCTGTGCCAAGCTCTCACCGATACAGAAGATAACCTTCAAGCCATTAGCCAAAGCGAGATCAACCTTCTCCTTCAAAATTTCTGGAGTCTCGTTGTAGTACTCGCGACGCTCAGAGTGACCGAGGATTACATACTCAGCACCTGTACTCTTAACCATCTCAGCACTTACCTCACCTGTGAAAGCACCCTTCTCCTTGTTAGCGCAGTTCTCTGCTGAAACAGCAACAACGCTATCCTTCAACAACTCGCTAACAGTAGCAAGGTGAATGAATGGAGTACCGATGATAACATCGCAGTTTGGCTTCTCTGCTGCCAATGCTTCCTTAAGTTCTGTAGCGAGAGCTACACCGTCTTGCAGGTTCATGTTCATTTTCCAATTACCTGCTACAATTTTCTTTCTCATTTTCTTTTCTTTTAAAAAGTTGATATATCTTGTTAGAATTTTCTTTCCTTTTAACCCATTTTGTCCATGCCCACATGCGGTCGGCTATCGAGAGCAGCAGAAGTGGCAGAATGAATCCCAACAATATGCGAAGTATTTTTGCCGGGATATTGTCGCTTGGCAACTTTCCATATTCTGTCTTCTCGAGAACTGGTGTGGTTGCAACATCGAATTTCGGCAGTTTGTTGTGGCTCCATTTCTGTAGCACAATGCCATTTTTCAATAGCAGCAGACCTGGATTGCTCCGAATGATGGTCTTTAGCGTGGTGGCGTCTGTGGTATAGAATGGATATTCTGCTCCAGTTAGATCCTTCCATTTGTTGATGCCTTTCTGGTTACTTGCTGTGAGGCAATAGAATGGATATCCCTTTTCTTGCGCATATTCGTATATCTGGTCTATGTCGCCAAAGTTACTATCGTCGGCCTGCTCCACGTATGGGGCAATAAGCAGGAATGTATATCCCTTGTTTTCTAGTATCTGTTGGGTGAGATCATCGCCTGTTTGCTGATTCTCGATGGAGAAATCGTGAATAGCCGGAACAAATCCTTCTTCTGTCTGAACAGTCTTGCTGTCGATGAATGTCCAGGTGGAATCAGGGTAGTTGTCGATGCTGAACTCTTTGCGCTCTCCGTTTTTCTCGAGAATGAAGGTGGTTTCGAATTTCGGCTGTTTTGCTCCTTCCGGAATCTTCATGCCCTCTGGAATACTGGCTCCTACGTGATACGGACGGAAATCGAACATAGGTAAATCATAGAGGCAATAGATGCTCGATGCGACAATAAATATAATGGTATAGTTCACTGCTATCCATTGATTGGTGTTCGAGATGAACCTTATCATATATCTTGGCCACTTTAGAAGTATAGCCGAGAAAACCAACAGTATCACATTCTTCAGCAGTGTCTGTGTGTTTGTGAGATGAATGGCGTCGCCAAAGCATCCGCAATCCTTTATCGGATTGGCGATTACCAGCCAAAGCGTGATGCTTGTCATCACCAACATGAAACAGAAAGTGATGCGGGCAACTATCCTGCGGCGAATGGCAAAGAACATACAGATGCCCACTGCAAACTCCACTGCCGATAGGAAAATGGATGTGCTTAGGGTTATCCAGTCGGGAACAACTCCAACCATTCCCACAGCCTCGAGATAATCCTGGATTTTATACTGCGTGCCTATTGGATCGATGGCCTTGACATATCCTGAAAAGATAAATGTAAGAGCCAGCAACAAGCGGCAGATATTGACCAATATTTTAATTACACCTTTCAAAGAACTACTTATTCGCTAAGTTTGATAGCACCAAAAACAGCATAGTTGATGATGTCCATATAGTTGGCGTCAATACCCTCGCTCACGAGAGTGGCCCCCTGTATATCCTCAATCTCCTTTATGCGCTGAATTTTGGTAAGGATGAAGTCTGTATAGCTGCTAACACGCATAGAGCGCCAAGCTTCATCGTAGTCATGGTTTTTCTTTAGCATCAAGTCCAAAGCCTCCTTTGCATGCTCATCATATAGAGCCATAGCCTCGTCGGGAGTCATGTCAACTTGGTCAACATAACCCTTTTCCAACTGGATAAGTCCCACGATACCATAGTTGATGAGCGCCACGAATTCCGGACGGATGCCCTCACCTACGAGCGACTCCTTCTTGATTTCAAGTGAGCGTATGCGCTTTGCCTTGATGAATAATTGATCGGTGAGCGAAGAGGGACGAAGAATGCGCCAACTTGCTCCATAATCATGCAGTTTGTTGTGGAAAAGTGTACGGCACTCCTCCATCACTTTTTCAAACTGAATCTCAGTATTTGTTTTTTCAGACATATCTTATTTACGTAAACGGTGCAAATTTACAAAAAAGCTATGATAATTACAAATAAAAGAATATTTCATTCTCCCATTTTTTACTTTTTCAATGAAAATTAGTATCTTTGCACCCGCAAATTTTTGAAATAAATGAGAAATCTCACCAATGCCGATCTGGCACAACTACTCGATAAAGACATCTTTCATAAAATATCTGAAGCTGCCGACTCACTCCATTTAGAGTGTTATGTTGTTGGCGGATATGTTCGTGACTTATTCTTGGAACGTCCTTCCAACGATATTGATGTGGTAGTTGTTGGCAGTGGTATTGAGGTTGCCAATGCACTCAAGAATATTCTTGGTAAAAAGGCACATATTTCGGTTTTCCGCAATTTTGGTACAGCTCAGGTGAAATACAAAGACCAGGAAGTGGAGTTTGTAGGAGCTAGAAAGGAAAGCTATAGCCATGATAGTCGTAAGCCTCATGTTGAGGATGGTACGCTGGAAGATGATCAGAATCGTCGCGATTTCACGATCAATGCGATGGCTGTCTGCCTGAACAAGGAACGCTTCGGAGAACTTGTCGATCCTTTTGATGGCGTACTTGATATGGAGGACGGTATCATTTGTACTCCTCTCGATCCAGATATCACTTTCTCTGATGATCCATTGCGAATGATGCGTTGCGTGAGATTCGCCACTCAGCTTAATTTCTATATCGAAGAGGAAACTTTTGATGCCTTGGAGCGAAATGCCGATCGCATCAAGATTATCAGCGGAGAGCGTATTGTTGACGAGTTGAACAAGATTATGATGACAAAGACACCTAGCCGTGGCTTTGTGGATCTTCAGCGCTGCGGGCTCTTGAAACTTATTATTCCAGAACTTGCAGCTATGGATATCGTGGAAACTCGTAACAACAGGGCACATAAGAATAATTTCTATCATACATTGGAAGTGCTGGATAATGTCTGCCGTAATTCTGATAATTTATGGCTGAGATGGGCTGCACTTTTCCACGATATTGGTAAACCTCGCAGCAAGCGATGGGATAATGTGGCAGGGTGGACCTTCCATAATCACAACATTGTTGGTGCAAAGATGATTCCTGGAATCTTCCGACGCATGAAGTTACCTATGGATGCAAAGATGAAATATGTTCAGAAAATGGTAGACTTGCATATGCGTCCAATCGTGATAGCTGATGAGGAAGTAACAGATAGTGCCGTTCGTCGATTGATGAATGATGCGGGGGATGATATCGATGAGTTGATGACTTTGTGTGAGGCAGATATCACCAGTAAGAATGTTCAGAGAAAACAGCGTTTCCTTGAGAATTTCCGCATCGTAAGAGAAAAACTCAAGGATTTGAAAGAGAAAGATTATAAGCGTTTGCTTCAGCCTTGCATTGATGGTAATGAGATTATGGAAATTTTCCATCTCAAGCCATGTCGTGAGGTAGGTTCTTTGAAACAAACTCTGAAGGATGCTGTTCTTGATAATAAAGTGCCAAATGAACGTGAGCCTTTGATGCAATTATTGATGGAAAAGGCTAAGCAGATGGGACTTTCTTAATTTTTGAAATTTAGGTTAAAGAATGTTTTGAAGGTGTACAACCTTCAAAATAAATTGCTAATTTTGCATGGTTAAAACTAAATGAAGTTTGTGAGTTTTCAAATTTCACAAGGGGATAACGTGGGTCTTATGTAAAAAAATTAATTAATTTATAAAGTAGGTATGAAAATTAAAAATTATTTGTTCGTGGCTGTTGCAGCTATGGCTCTTGTTTCGTGTGGAAAGAAGAGTGGTGGCAGTTTAGCTGATTTTCAGGACAATGAGTTTCCTGTTCGTACAGTAGGCGCTCAAAGCACAGATTTCCAAACAACTTACCCTGCAACTATTAAGGGTATACAGGATGTAGATGTACGACCTAAAGTGTCAGGTTTCATTACAAAGATTTTTGTGCATGAAGGACAGCGAGTAAGTGCTGGTGAAGTGATGTTCACTATCGATAGCCAGACTTATCAGGCTGCAGTTCGCCAGGCTCAGGCTGGTGTGAACACTGCTACTGCTCAGTTGAATACAGCTCGTTTGACTTACGAAAACAACAAAAAATTGTTCGATAAGCACGTTATTGGTCAGTATGAACTCTCTTCTGCACAGAATACTTACGCTACAGCTCAGGCTTCTTTGGCACAGGCACAGGCAGCTTTGACTTCGGCTAAAGAGCAATTGTCATGGTGTACTGTTAAGGCGCCTGCATCTGGTGTTGTAGGTTCGCTTCCTTACAAGGTTGGAACACTGGCAAGTGCTTCAACTGCTTTGACTACTGTATCTGATATTTCTACTGTTGAGGTATTTTTCTCACTCAGCGAGGCTGATATGCTTGCAATGACTAAGACTTCAGGTAGCACATCAGCTGCTATTCAGTCTTTCCCTGCTGTAAAACTTCAGTTGGCTGATGGTACCATCTATAATCACTCTGGTAAGGTTGTAAAAATGAGTGGTGTGATTGATGCGTCAACAGGTTCTTATAGTCTAATTGCACATTTTGCTAATCCTGAGAAATTGTTGAAGAGTGGTGGAGCTGGTCAGATTGTTGTTCCATCTATCAACAGTAATGCAATTGTCGTTCCACAGGCTGCTGTGTCAACAGTTCAGGATAAGTATTTCGTTTACAAGTTGGTTGACGGCAATAAAGTAAAGTACACAGAAATCACAGTTGATCCACAGAACGATGGCAAGAACTTTGTTGTAAAGAGTGGATTGAATGTAGGCGATCGCTATGTTAGTATTGGTATCACCAAACTTTCTGATGATATGGTTATTGTACCAATTACTGAGGCTCAGTATCAGACAAAGCTGAAGAAAGCAGAAGAACTCTCTAAGAGTCAGGAAACAGCTAAGGGCTTTGCTGACGCAATGCAAAAGAAGTAATTATTATAAAATTAGAAAACAATGTCATTTTCAAATTTCATAAAACGCCCGGTACTTTCGACGGTGATTTCTATTCTCTTCGTCTTGCTGGGTACAATCGGATTGGTATCGCTGCCTATCGAGCAGTATCCTGATATCGCTCCTCCAACCATCGTGGTTAGTACCTCTTATCAGGGTGCTGATGCTCAGACAGTGGTAAACTCCGTTATTACTCCTCTTGAGGAGAGTATTAATGGTGTGGAGAATATGACCTACATGAGTTCTACTGCTACCAACTCAGGTTCGGCAACGATTACTGTTTACTTCAAGCAGGGATCTAATGCCGATATGGCTGCGGTCAATGTTCAGAACCGTGTAAGTAAGGCTCAGGCTTTGCTTCCTGCCGAGGTTACTCGTGTGGGTGTTGCTGTGTCTAAGCGCCAGAACTCTAACGTAATCATGTATGCCATCACTACCGAGGATGGTCGTTATGATGGTAAGTTCCTTACCAACTACAACAATATTAATATTGTTCCTCAGTTGAAGCGTATCAATGGTGTGGGTGATGTACAGTGTCCATCTACTTCAGACTATTCAATGCGTATCTGGCTTCAGCCTGATAAAATGAAACAGTATGGTCTCGTTCCTTCTGATATCACTGGAGCTCTTTCTGAGCAGAACATTGAGGCTGCTCCTGGTACATTAGGTCAGGAATCGGATGCCGCTTTTGAGTATACACTTCGCTATAAAGGTCGTTTGAAAACTCCAGAGGAGTATCAAAATATCATCATTCAGAGTAAGTCTGATGGTACAACTCTTTATTTGAAGGATGTAGCTAAGGTTGAGCAGGGACAGTTGATGTATAACGTGTACTTGAAGAATAACGCTCAAGAGGCTGTAATGGGTATGGTGAACCAGATTGCTGGTTCTAATGCTACCCAGATTGCTACAGATGTAAAGAAGTCTTTGGAGGAAGCACAGAAGTCTATGCCACCAGGTATGGAGGTGAAGATTCTTCAGGATGTTACTGAGTTCCTCTTTGCTTCTATTGAGGAAGTAATTATGACTCTTTTCATCACCCTCTTGTTGGTATTTATCGTTGTATATATTTTCTTGCAGGACTTCCGTTCTACATTGATTCCAATGATTGCCGTACCTGTTGCGTTGATCGGTACATTCTTCTTCCTTTGGGTATTTGGTTTCTCAATCAACTTGCTCACACTGTCTGCGTTGCTTCTGGCAATTGCAATTGTGGTCGATGATGCGATTGTGGTAGTTGAGGCTGTTCATGCAAAACTCGACCAAGGTTATGACAATGCATTGACTGCTTCTATCGATGCTATGAACGAGATTAGTTCGGCTATTATCTCTATTACATTGGTAATGGCATCTGTGTTCGTTCCAGTATCATTCATGGGCGGAACTTCAGGTACTTTCTATCGTGAGTTCGGTGTTACTATGGCGGTTTCCATTGTTATCTCTGCTGTAAATGCGTTGACATTGTCACCTGCTCTTTGTGCTATTTTCTTGAAGCCTCATGACAAGGAGGGGCATACGTTAGAGGAATCTACCTTTATGTCACGATTCCACGAAGGATTCAACAAGTCCTTTGATAGGATTACTAATAAATATAAGAAAGGTGTAGAGCATGTTGTAAACCATCGAATCATAACCACAATCACCGTGGCTGTAGGTATTATCGCTTTGGTTCTTTCAATGGAGTTCACTTCAACAGGTCTTGTTCCTGATGAGGATACAGGTACACTTTTCGTGATGATCTCTGCTGCCCCTGGTACAGGTCAGGAGCGTACAAAGGAAATTACAGAGGAAGTTGACCGTATGTTGGCAAACAACCCAGCTGTAGAGCACCGTCAGGCTATCTATGGTTATAACTTTATCGCAGGTCAAGGTTCCGATCAAGCAACTTTCGTTGTAAAGTTAAAGCCTTTTGAGGAGCGTTCAAATGGTTTCTTCGATAAAATCAAGGGACTCTTTACTGGTGATCCACTCCGTTTCTTTGTAAATCCAAAGGAATCAAAGACTGTGCTTGGTATGATCTACAAGCAGACTGGAAAAATAAAGGATGCTCAGATTTTGGCATTTGCTCCTCCTATGATTCCTGGTTTCTCTGTATCTAATGGTGTGGCAATGACTCTCCAGGATAAGACTGGTGGTGATTTGAACAAGTTCTTCCAGATTACTCAGGAATATTTGAAGGAACTTAATAAGCGTCCAGAGATACAGACTGCTATGACTACTTACAACCCTAACTATCCACAGTATATGGTAGCTGTTGATGTTGCAAAGTGTAAGCAGGCTGGTACCTCTCCTGCAGGTGTACTTTCTGTGCTTCAGGGTTACTATGGTGGTATGTATGCTTCAAACTACAATGCTTACGGTAAACTTTTCCGTGTAATGATCCAGTCTGAGGCTTCTAGTCGTATGCGTCCTGAGGATATAAGTAATATCTATGTTCGTTTGAATAATGGTCAGATGGCACCTGTTTCTGAGTTTGTAACTTTGAAGCGTATGTATGGTCCTTCTAACATTGCTCGTTTCAACCTCTTTACCTCTATTAACTTGAATATCACTCCTACAGGTACAACTGGTGAAGCATTGAAGGCTTGTGAGGAAGTGGCTAAGGATGTATTGCCAACTGGTTATGGTTATGAATATTCTGGTTTGACACGTTCCGAATCAGAGTCTAGTAATTCGACAGGCTTGATTTTTGCACTCTGTCTTGTATTCGTTTACTTGATTTTGAGTGCTCAGTATGAATCATATATCCTTCCATTGTCAGTAATCCTGTCAATTCCATTCGGTTTGGCTGGTGCATTCATGTTTACAAACATCTTCGGGCATTCAAACGATATCTATATGCAGATTTCGTTGATTATGTTGATTGGTTTGTTGGCAAAGAACGCAATTTTGATTGTACAGTTTGCTTTGGAGCGCCGTCATACAGGTATGGCGATCAAGTATGCTGCAATCCTTGGTGCTGCAGCCCGTCTTCGTCCTATCTTGATGACCTCTCTTGCAATGATCGTTGGTTTGTTGCCTTTGATGTTCGCAAGTGGTGTAGGTAAGTATGGAAACCAAACTTTGGGTGCTGCTGCCGTGGGAGGTATGCTTATCGGTACTTTGATCCAGCTCTTTGTGGTACCATCATTGTTCTGTATTTTCCAGTGGTTGCAAGAAAAGCTTAAGCCTATTGCCTTCGATGATGAAGAAAATCCTGAAGCAGCGGCTGAACTTTCTCAGTATGCACATGCTGGTAAACCTACAGATTACGTAAATCAATATGAAAATGAAGAAATCAAGTAACATTATACTATTAGGACTTGCAGTGCTCACTTTGAGCAGCTGCAAGGCTCTTTACGGAGAGTATGAGCGTCCTGATGTGAATGCCACAGGTATTATTCGAGATACTAAATCGGATGTGGATACACTGGCGGTCACAGATACGACAACCTTTGCAAATATTCCTTGGAGAAGCGTTTTCACCGATCCTCAATTGCAGAATCTTATAGAATCTGGTCTTGCTAATAATCCAGATCTTTTGAATGCTGCCTTGAATGTGGATATGGCTGAGGCTCAGTTGAAGGCTGCAAAACTTGCATTCCTCCCTAGTTTTACCTTTGCTCCATCTGGAACCATCTCTTCTTGGGATTTTGGTAAGGCAAGCAAAACCTACCAGTTGCCAATCTCTGCGAGCTGGGATGTTGATCTTTGGGGTAATCTTCTTGCTCAGAAGCGTAGCTCACAAGCTGCCTTGCTTCAGACAAAGGATTATCAGATAGTAACTCAGACCAATATCATTTCTAATATTGCCAATATGTACTATACACTCTTGATGCTGGATAAGCAGATGGAGTTGGTAAGTAGCATGGAGCAGTTGACAAAGGATACTTGGGATATTATGCAGCTTCAGAAGGATGCTGTTGTTGGTATTCGTTCTACAGCAGTGCAGGGTGCTGAAAGCAACTATTATTCTGTCCTTGCTCAGAAATCTGATATCAAACGTCAGATTCGAGAGACTGAAAATGCACTTTCTTTGTTGGTAGGACAGTCTGCTAGAACTATTGGAAGAGGTAAATTGGAAGATCAAAGCCTTCCTGAAAACTTTGCTACTGGTGTTGGAGTTCAGTTGTTAGCTAATCGTGCAGACGTTCATGCTGCCGAAATGGCGTTGGCTCAGTGCTTCTATAATGTTGAGAGTGCACGCAGCCGTTTCTATCCTGCTTTAAATATCAGTCCAACTGGTATGTTTACAAATAGTGGTGGTGGAATGGTTGTTAACCCAGGAAAATGGTTGTTTACTGCTGTTGGATCTTTGGCTCAGCCAATCTTTATGAAGGGCAAACTTACTGCCGGACTTCGAGTAGCCGAAGATCAATACAAGCAGGCTTATAACACCTGGCAGAATCAAGTTCTGAAGGCAGGTAGCGAGGTAAGCAATGCGTTGATTCTTTATAATTCTTCTAAGGAGAAAAGCGAGATTGAGGCTAAGCGTGTTGAGGTCCTTAAGCAGAATGTAGAGGATACCAAGGAATTGATGTCGAGTGCAGGCAGCACTTATCTAGAGGTTATTACCGCACAGAGCAATCTGTTGAATACTGAGCTCAGCAAGGTGGCAGATGATTTCTATAAGATGCAGGCTGTAGTAAACCTCTATCAGGCTCTTGGCGGTGGTGCTAAGTAATGTATAATGAATAACATTAACGATTATGGCAAATCAGATTAGTGAAAAGGCTATGGTTTCTCCGAAGGCAAAAATCGGAGACAACGTAAAGATATTCCCTTTCGCCTATATAGAAGATTATGTAGAGATTGGTGACAACTGTATTATCTTCCCATTTGTGAGTATACTTAGTGGTACAAAGATGGGTAAGGGTAATAAGGTGCACCAAGGTGCTGTTTTAGCAGCACTTCCTCAGGATTTTGAGTTCCGTGGCGAAAGAACTGAGTTGATTATTGGCGATAATAATATTATTCGTGAGAATGTGGTAATCAACCGAGCTACTCATGAGGGAGGACAGACTGTTATTGGCAATGACAACTTTTTGATGGAGGGTGTTCATATCAGTCATGATACCAAGGTTGGAGATAGCAATGTTTTTGGCTATGGTACAAAGATTGCTGGTGACTGTGAGATTGGCAATGGAGTAATCTTCAGTTCTTCGGTGATTGAAAATGCCAAGACCCGCGTGGGTGACCTCGCAATGGTTCAGGCTGGAACTTCTTTCTCTAAAGATGTACCTCCATATATCGTTGCAGGTGGCAATCCTGTTGCTTATGGTGGTCCTAATAATACAATGATGACAGCGTGGAAAGTGGATGAGAAGGTACAGAAGCATGTTGCTAATGCCTATCGCCTGGTATTCCACGGACAGAATAGTGTTTTTGATTCAGTTATTCAGATTAACGATCAGGTTCCAGATAGCCCTGAGATTCGCAATATCGTTGACTTTATCAAGGGCACAAAGGCGGGAATCATCACAAAAATGTAAAATAGAAATCATACCTATAAAAATAGGGCTTGTCGTGAGGCAAGCCCTATTTCTTTTTTGTTGATTGAAGGTAGGAATTCTTTTAATAAGAAGCTGTACACGGAATTCCCATAGCTATTACTCGTTCTTTGATTCCATCTAGTTCCTCATGAGAAGCTTTTTGTAATTTGTTGTCAGGAGTTTCTCTGTCGATAGTATAGACCATTACTTCGCTTGGAGCTATGTATTTAACTGCTTCCAGCCATGGTTTTACGAAATCCTCTGTTGTGTTATCAATATCCTCGCCTTCCTCTGTTTCTCCTTTCATGAACATTGTCTGAATAATAGCATGTCCCTGGAAGGCCTTAATATTCTCAATAACTTGTTTAACATCATAAGATGGTTGGGTAGGGCGGTCCACCTTATTTATATAGGTGGCATTTACCGTATCAAGTTTCAAAATGTTATTATCAACTTTTGAAAGGGCCTTGAAGACAGCAGACTTTCCACAGAAGGTAGCATTACTAAGTACACTGACCTTTGCATTTGGACAATACTTGTCACGAAGCGCTATGGTGTCTTCAATGATACCCTCAAAATCTGGATGAGCGGTAGGCTCGCCATTTCCTGCAAAAGTGAGCACGTCAGGGTGAACACCTTCTTCATGCATTTCTTTTAGTTTTTCCTCGAGCTTCTTAGCAACCTCCTCTTTTGAAGGACGTTTGTGTTGAGGAATAAAATCCTTGTTGTAGCCACATTCACAATAAATGCAGTCGAATGTGCAAACTTTTCCGTCGTCAGGCATCAAGTTTATTCCCAGACTGATTCCCAGTCGACGGCTGTGGATAGGTCCAAAAATAGGAGATGGATATATAACTGTACTCATAATCTGTTAAGAATTAACTTTTCACTATCAAGCGACAAAGATAGGAAATATTAATGAAATACTACTTAGTAATTGCTAATTAAGAAGTTAATACACGTTAAACCCTCGTTTTATCAGTATTTTTTTTGTTACTTTGCAACAAATTTGGTGTATTATAGCCTTTTTGTAAATGGGAAAGAATCAAAACACAGCAAGCAGTCATCGCGGCTTGCAGGTAGTTACTCTATGTATAAGCACTACAATGGTGCTGATTTTGTTGGGACTTGTAATGTTCTCTGTTCTTGCAGGGAATAACTTGTCGTCGTATGTAAAAGAGAACTTAGTGGTTACTGTTATGCTGGATCAGGATATGACAAATCCTGAGGCTCAGCAGATGTGTAGACGCTTGGAAACTCGTCCGTATATTAATAATATTCATTATGTCAGCAAGGAAGAAGCCTTGAAGGAAGGTATGAAAGATTTGGGTACCGATCCTCGAGAGTTTGCTGGTGTGAATCCGTTCCTTTCTTCTATTGAGGTGACATTAAAGGCACAATATGCTAATAATGATTCCTTGACATGGATATCTTCTGAATTGAAGAACTATCCTAAGGTGGGAGAAATCAACTATCAGCGAGATTTGATTGAAAAAGTGAATCAAAATCTGGCAAAGATAAGTGTTGTGTTGTTGGTACTTGCCATTTTGCTTACCTTTATCTCATTCTCACTTATCAGCAATACTGTCAGATTGGGTATTTATGCCCGTCGATTCTCTATCCATACAATGAAACTCGTAGGTGCTTCCTGGGGATTCATCCGTCGGCCATTTGTGAATAGAGCCATCACTATTGGTATGATAGCTGCTTTGTTTGCTATTGTATTCCTTGCAGGTTGTGTTTATCTGTTGTATTTGAATGAGCCTGATATCTTAGGCTTTGTCACATGGATGGATATGGCTATTACTGCAGTGTCAATTATGCTGTTTGGTATTATTATAACAGCTATCTGTGCTCGTATCTCTGTCAACAGATTCTTGAAAATGAAGGCTGGAGATTTGTACAAGATTTAAGGCTGCATTATTTAGAATTTAAAAGTTTTATATAGAATGGATAAGAAAAATCTGGCATTCGATAAGTTCAACTTTATTTTGTTGGCTATCGGTATGGCAATTGTTATCATCGGATTTCTTCTGATGAGTGGTGCTGGTTCCAGCGATACTACTTTTGATGCTGATATCTTCAGTACAACCCGCATTAAGGTTGCACCAGTAGTAACGTTCGTTGGCTTTATTTCTATAATCTATGCCATTATTCGTAAACCAAAAGATGTAAATACTGAGGAGGGAGCTGAATAATGGATTGGTTACAAGCTTTGATTTTAGGTATTGTTCAGGGACTCACTGAATATTTACCGGTAAGTAGTAGTGGTCACCTTGCCATAGGTTCTTATTTCTTTGGAATGGGAGGTGAAGAGAATTTGATGTTTACTGTAGCTGTACATGTAGCTACAGTTTTGAGTACATTAGTAATTCTCTGGAAGGAAATCTCATGGATCTTCAAAGGCTTATTCAAGTTCGAATGGAATGATGAGACCAAATATGTTGTTAACATTCTCATTTCAATGATTCCAGTAGGTATTGTTGGTGTGTTCTTCAAGGATACAGTAGAGGAGATTTTTGGCGAAGGCTTACTGATTGTTGGTATTTGCTTATTGCTAACTGCAGGGTTACTGACTTTCTCTTACTATGCTCGTCCTCGTCAGAAAGAAAATATTAGCAAGGTGGATGCCTTCATCATAGGCTTGGCTCAAGCTGCTGCTGTGTTGCCAGGACTTTCTCGTTCCGGTTCTACCATAGCAACAGGTTTACTTCTTGGAAATAATAAGGCAAAATTAGCTCAGTTCTCATTCTTGATGGTTATTCCGCCAATTTTGGGTGAGGCGCTTCTTGATACCATGAAGATGATGAAGCAGGGTACTGAGGCTGTTATGGGAAGTATCTCTATGACATCCCTTGCCGTAGGTTTCATTGCTGCATTCGTTTTTGGCTGTATTGCCTGCAAGTGGATGATTAATGTTGTAAAGAAAGGCAAACTTATCTATTTCGCTGTCTATTGTGCAATCATCGGAGTAATCACTATTGTTTGCTCACAGCTTTAAATCTATGAATTTCCAGGCAGGAGAAATAATCGGTATAGATAAGCCTTACCGAATGTCGAGTTTTGGAGCACTTGCCCATGTAAGGTATTTGCTTTCCAAGAAACTCCATCATAAGTTGAAGGTAGGACACGCAGGAACCTTGGATCCCCTTGCTACTGGTGTTTTGATACTTTGTACAGGAAAAGCAACCAAACAGATTGAGAGTTTGCAGGCGCATACTAAGGAGTATACTGCAACCCTTCGTTATGGTGCTACTACTGCTAGCTATGACAAGGAGCATTCTGTAAATCATACTTATCCTTGGCGGCATATCACCAAGGATTTGGTGTTACAGACAATCCCTCAGTTTGTTGGAGATATCCAACAGGTGCCTCCAACCTATAGTGCCGTTAAGGTAGCTGGTGAAAGAGCCTATGCACTTCGTCGCGCTGGTGAAAGTGTAACCTTGAAGCCTAAGTCGATCCACATAGAGGAAATCGAACTTACCAATTTTGATGCAGAGAATCGTGAGTTCAGTCTTCGTGTGGTTTGTGGCAAAGGCACCTACATTCGTTCTCTTGCAAGAGATTTGGGTCGTGCATTGAATAGTGGAGCTTATCTCACAGAATTGCGAAGAACTAGGGTAGGAGATATTAAAGTTAGTGATTGTGTAAGTTTCGATCATTTCAAGGAGTGGTTGGATGCACAGGAAATTGAAAATATTAATCTTTAGAAAGGATATTATATAATATGAAATTATCACAGTTTAGTTTCAAATTGCCAGCCGATCAGGTTGCGCTCTATCCTCATAATGAGGAGCGTAGTTTTACTACTTCTACTGGTGAGAAGAAGACCTTCAGAGTGACTCGTCGCGATGAAAGCCGAATGTTGGTATTGCATAGAAAGTCACAGAAGATTGATATGTTCAAGTCTGATGAGAAAGGTAATCCTATCGAGGGTGAGTACATCAGATTTAAGGATATTGTAAATTATTTCGATGAGGGTGATACCTTCATCTTCAATGATACTAAGGTTTTTCCAGCTCGTCTTTATGGTACTAAGGAAAAGACTGATGCTAAAATCGAGGTTTTCCTTCTTCGTGAGTTGAATGAAGAGATGCGTCTTTGGGATGTATTGGTAGAACCTGCCCGCAAAATAAGAATTGGTAACAAGTTGTTCTTTGATGATACAAGTACTATGGTTGCAGAGGTTATCGACAATACCACAAGTCGTGGTCGTACACTTCGTTTCCTCTACGATAGTCCACATGATGAGTTCAAGCGTAATCTCTTTTCTTTAGGAGAATCTCCATTGCCTCGCTATGTTATTGATGCCCGTGAGGATCACCATGCAACTGTAGACGATATGGATGATTTCCAGTGTGTCTTTGCCAAGAACGAAGGTGCAGTAACAGCACCTGCGACAGGTTTGCACTTCAGTCGTGAGCTGATGAAGAAGATGGAAATTGTAGGTATCAATTCTGCTTTCATTACTTTGCATTGCGGTTTGGGTAATTTCCATCAGATTGAGGTTGAGGACCTTACTAAGCATAAGATGGATTCTGAGCAGATGCATGTAGATGCTGAGGCTTGTGAGATTGTGAACTCTGCAAAGCGTTCTGGTCATCATGTATGTGCAGTTGGAGCTAGTGTGATTAAGGCTACCGAGACAGCTGTGGGTACAGATGGTTTCCTTAAAGAATTTGATGGATGGACCAATAACTTCATTTTCCCTCCTTACAATTTCGGTTTGGCTGATTCAATGGTTGTCAACCTTTATCATCCAGAGTCTACTCTCGTGATGAGTACAGCTGCTTTTGGTGGTTATGATTTAGTGATGGAAGCATATCATATGGCACTAAAGAACGGCTTTATGTTTGGTTGTTTTGGTGATAGCTTGCTGATATTGGATGATTAATCCATCCTCTAGCGAAAGAAATGCATAAAGTATATTTGTCATTAGGGGCTAACATAGGTAATCGAAAGAGAACTATGCGGGAGGCTATAGAAAAGTTGAATGCATCTGTAGGAACTGTTCTTCGTCAGTCTTCTTTGTTTGAAACCAAGCCTTGGGGCTTTGAATCCCCTAATGATTTTATCAATTGTTGTGTTTTGATAGACACGACACTTGCTCCTCGACAACTGTTGGAGGCAACTCAGAAAGTTGAGCGTGAATTGGGAAGGGTAGAGAAGTCTGTTAATCAGGAATATCACGATCGTATAATAGATATCGATATACTCCTGTATGATGATCTGAAAATCAATGAACCTGATTTGAAAATACCACATCCGCTGATGAAGGAAAGAGACTTCGTGATGAAGCCTTTGAAAGAAATAAAGTCAAAGACTAGATAACAAAAAAGCCTGCTTCAAAAGAAGCAGGCTTTTTATTTTGTCTTTTGCAATTACTTACGAAGACCAAGAGCCTTGATGATTGCACGATAACGCTCGATGTCGCGAGCATAAAGATAGTCAAGCAATGCGCGACGCTTACCTACAAGCTGTGTCAAAGAACGAGTAGTAACAAAATCCTTACGGTTTGCCTTTACGTGCTCTGTGAGGTGCTTGATACGGAATGTGAAAAGAGCGATCTGGCTTTCAGCAGAACCTGTGTTCTCAGCCTTCTTGCCATACTCTGCGAAGATCTCAGCCTTCTTAGCTTTGTCTAAATACATTTTGATAATTGATTAATAATTGCTGCATCATTAACATCCTTCAGTCGTTTAAATGCCTTAATCACAACATCTTCACGGCCTCGAATGCTTCGGATTATCCGAAAATGCGGTGCAAAGGTACGGGTTTTAATTCAGATTTCGTAATTCATAATTCATAATTCTATCGTCATTAACGTTTTTTTGCAGAGAAATATGCTGTAAATCATGAAATAATGAATTTTGTATGGCTAAATTTGAATTATATTTTGTAATTTTGCACACAAATTATAATAGCTATTAAGGTAAAACAAATGCAAGACATTAGAAACATCGCAGTAATTGCGCACGTCGACCACGGAAAGACAACTTTGGTTGACAAAATGATGCTCGCTGGAAAGCTCTTCCGTGACGGACAGGATAACAGTGGCGAAGTACTTGACTCCAATGATCTGGAACGCGAACGAGGCATTACCATTCTTTCAAAGAATGTCTCTATTAACTGGAAAGGAACTAAAATCAATATTCTTGATACTCCAGGACACTCCGACTTCGGTGGTGAGGTTGAGCGTGTACTGAATATGGCTGATGGATGCCTCTTGTTGGTTGATGCCTTCGAGGGTCCTATGCCTCAGACTCGTTTCGTTCTTCAGAAAGCTCTTCAGTTAGGATTGAAGCCTATTGTCGTTGTAAACAAGGTTGATAAGCCAAACTGCCGTCCTGAGGAAGTTTACGAGATGGTTTTCGACTTGATGTGCGATCTTAATGCTACAGAGGAGCAGTTGGATTTCCCTGTTGTTTATGGTTCAGCTAAGAATGGCTGGATGAGCGAGGATTTCAACACTCCAACCGACAATATTGATTATCTTTTGGATAAAATCGTAGAGATGATTCCTGCACCTAAGTTCCTTGAGGGAACTCCACAGATGCTGATTACTTCTCTCGACTATTCTGCATATACTGGCCGTATCGCTGTAGGCCGTGTTCATCGTGGTATCCTCAAGGATGGTATGAATGTTACTATTTGCCATCGTGATGGCAGCAAGGAGAAGGCTAAGATTCGTGAGCTTCATACTTACGAGGGTATGGGTCACTCTAAGACTGCTGAAGTTGGTTCAGGTGATATTTGTGCTGTAATTGGTTTGGAGCATTTCGAAATCGGTGATACTATTGCTGATTATGAGAACCCAGAGGCTTTGCCTCCAATCGCTGTTGATGAGCCTACTATGAGTATGCTTTTCACTATCAACGATTCTCCTTTCTTCGGTCGTGAGGGTAAATTCTGTACCAGCCGCCACATTCAGGAGCGTCTTGACAAGGAGCTTGAGAAGAACATCGCCCTTCGTGTTTCTTTCTTGGATGGTTATACCGATCGTTGGATTGTCAGTGGTCGTGGTGTGCTTCACCTTTCTGTGCTTATCGAGACAATGCGTCGCGAGGGTTATGAGCTTCAGGTAGGTCAGCCTCAGGTAATCTACAAGACTATCGATGGCGTGAAATGCGAGCCTATCGAGGAGTTGACAATCAATGTTCCTCAGGACTTCTCTAGCAAGATGGTTGATATGGTTACTCGTCGTAAGGGAGATCTTACAGGTATGGACACAGAGGGTGATCGTGTAAACATTACTTTCGATATTCCTTCTCGTGGTATCATCGGTCTTCGTACAAACGTTCTTACAGCTTCTCAGGGTGAGGCTATTATGGCACACCGTTTCAAGGAGTATCAGCCATTCAAGGGTGAGATCGTTCGCCGTACCAATGGTTCTATGATTGCAATGGAAACAGGTACAGCTTTCGCTTACTCAATCGATAAGCTTCAGGACCGTGGTAAATTCTTCATCGATCCAGGAGAGGAAGTTTACTATGGACAGGTAATTGGTGAGCACGTTCATGATAACGACCTTGTTGTGAATGTAACTAAGTCTAAGCAGTTGACCAACGTTCGTGCTTCTGGTTCTGATGAGAAGGCTCGTGTAGTTCCTAAGACTGAGATGAGCCTTGAGGAGTGCTTGGAGTACATCCAGCCAGATGAATATGTAGAGGTTACTCCACAGAGCATGCGTATGCGTAAGATTGTTCTCGATCATTTGGAGCGTAAGCGTACAAATAAATCAGAGCAATAATTTGCAATAAATACATCGTAAAAGCGTTTTGTAAGAAAATAATATTCTTATGAAACGCTTTTTTTTATTTTTAATTGTGTGTGTTGCCTTTGTTGGGGTTAAGGCTCAACCAGAAACTGGCACTATTTCACTTATTCCTCGAGTAGGTGTAAGTATTGCGAATTTGAGTTCTTATGATATTCATAATGGGCTAAACGATGAGCCAATTCAAACTTCCAATAAGGCTGGATTTGTAGGTGGATTAGATATCCAATATCAGTTGCGAAGTGGTTTTGCTCTATCTGCAGGTATTTTCTATTCTCAGCAAGGATGTTCTATGAAAGACCATAAAGAGGAATATAAAAACAATGATGGCAACCTTTGCTTTTCGGGTATAAATCATCATCAGGTGGCAATGGATTATATTAATGTTCCTTTATCTGCTCATTTCTATGTAGCAGACAATCTTTCTTTTAATGCTGGTGTACAGTTTGGCTATCTTATTTCTGCAAAATGGAAATGGGAAGAAACCGACTATGAGGTGAAGAATGAGGAGAGAGTTTATTCTGCTCAGGATCAGAAAGTAAGCATTGATAGAAGGGATGATTTCAAGAAATTGGATATTTCAATTCCAATAGGTATTTCTTATGAGTACGAGAATGTTGTCCTTGATGCCCGTTATAATATCCCTTGTTCGAAAGTAGCAGATGATATAAGGAATAAGGTATTTATGATTACTGCTGGTTATAAGTTCAATCTATAAAGCGATAGAGGGTATTCCACAATACTATGGCATACCCTCTTTGCTCCCCTCATGACAGTGGGGAAATAGCGTCGGAAAACGCTTATGTTATCCTGACTATGATTTTTGCGGATACAACTTATTCTAGGAATATCAATGGATAGGCACGGTTTGTAAGTAGTGTTTCTTTTCCATCAACATATATTTGCGCCTGCCAAATTTGCATTCCCACTTTGTTCTTAGAATCAAGCATTCCATAAGAACTCAAGTTGTTTACATAGAAAGGAGTCTGAACTTTGTGAGTACCGCCAGAATATGCTACATCAAATGCTGGAGTTTGTGGATTGATGAGGAAAGTGGCCGATGAGTTATTCGCCTTCATAAATCCAATCTTACATTTCAATTCGATAGGCTTTTCTGCAATGAGTGCATTCTTGATGGCATCATCACTAATGTTATAGGCTAAAACAGCTGGAGGGAAATTGTTGACAATCATAGTACTGTCGGTTTTGATATTCCAACTAATCTCGATTGTATCTGTCAGGTCTTTGGCATCCATCTTGTTTGGGGAGTAGTAAATCAGTTTTCCTTTGTGTTCTCCCTTTACCTTGTTGAATGCTGCTGCTACCTCTTCTTTAGTCATACTGTCGTTAGAGTTGTCTTCATCACTCAGGCAGGATGTGAAACTAACACACATAGCTGCAAAACAGCCTAATACCATGGATAAAAATCTTAAATGTTTCATTTTTGTATAATTTTTTAATTGACTTTCATTCTTTAAATTCATTCAAAGTTGTTTCCTTGCTTGAAATGCCCATTAAAGAATGTTAATGGTGTGTGAGAGAAGCAAGGAAACCGCTACCTTTGTATTTAATAGGTGTAATGATGAATATTCTAGGCCAAAATACCGAACAGCGAATAATTGGACTTTTCGACAGGGGGGACGCTTCTGCTATGGACGCTTTATATGCAGAGTATGCCGACTACCTCACTGGCGTTTGCTTTCGATACATCACTGATAAAGATGACCTGAAGGATGTTCTTCAAGAAAGTTTCATCAAGATATTTACTCAAATAAACAAGTTTGAGTATCGAGGGAAAGGATCGCTGAAGGCTTGGATGAGCAGAATTGTAGCTAATGAGGCACTAATGTTTCTGCGAAAGAACAATTCTATAGAAGACAGACTTGAAAAAGAACTTCCCGATCTTCCTGATGAGGATCCCGACGTAGGGGGATTAGCGGGGGAAGTGCTTGCGGAAATGATAAGGCAACTGCCCACAGGCTATCGCACTGTATTCAATCTCTTTGTCATTGAAGGCTATTCGCATAAGCAGATTGCTGAACAGTTGAATATAAAGCCAGATACTTCCGCCTCGCAATTCAATAAGGCGAGAAAGATGCTGGCAAGAATGATTAAGGACTACAATAAGAAAAACGACAAGATATGAAAGAGCAATGGATGAATGATTTACACCACCAGATGGGGGACTTCGGGAAGAAGGCTCCAGAAGGGTTGCTCGACGACATCAAGAATGAGATGGCGCGTCGAGGGGTGATGCCTTCTCCAAAGCAAAAGGCGAAGGTGACACCAATGTGGGTGCGCTCGGCTGCTGTTGCTGCTGCCATTGCTGTTCCTATCTTTGGATTATATGTATGGCAGAATTTGAATTCTGAAGAGCCTGTAGTGACATCTGTAAAGCAATCAAATGGAAATGTTCTTTCTCAAAAAGGTTCTGAGGAGGAGAATGTTGGGGATGTCATAAGACATTTTGTGGAAAATGTTAGGACTACCTCTGATAAGATAACTCGGAAATATGGCAGCCAGAGGTCTTTTGCTGCTTCTTACAAAGAAACAAATACAGAAAGTGAAATGCTTTCTGCCGTTACTTCTGAAAAGTTTGCAGACAATACTCCATCCAATAAAGCCGTGCTGAATGACACTTCAAAAGAAGAACAGAGACCTGTTTTCACTATTCAGGAAACTGCTGTTGAAAATCAACCTGCTCAGAGAAATGTTCGTAAAGCAGTAAGAGTGTCTAAACTGAAATCTTCAGCTTATTCTTTTGGCTTTAGCTATTCTGGACAAATTGGACTTAATAGCTTGAAAAGTCCTGATGGAAGCAGTGAGATGCCCTATGCTTCTGATCCATACTTCTCTCCTTGTCATGAGCATTATTTTACTGATGATTTGGATGCGAATTTGTTTATTACATCCCTTTCGCAGGAGCCTACCTGGCATCATAATTTTCCTGTGAAAGTTGGAATCTCTTTTAGGTATGCGCTGGATAAAAAATGGGGCATTCAATCGGGTGTAAATTACAGTTATCTTTCTTCCGACTGTAAGGAGTTCCTTGCTGGCAAGCAGCAGAAACTTCATTATGTAGGCATTCCTGTATCGGTGAGCTACAACTTGTGGCAGAACAAACATGTGAATCTTTATTTTACGGCTGGTGGGGAAGTCGAGAAATTGGTGAAGGGTAAAGCTGTTGTTGAGAATCAAGATGTTCTTGGAGAAATGACAAAGACGGAAACAGTGACAGAAAGCAGTCCGCAATTCTCGATGAACATATCGGCTGGATTAGAGTATCGTATAGTGGATGCTGTAGGCTTGTATGTCGAGCCAGGAGTGAGCCATTATATCAACAATGGTAGTGAGGTTGAGAATTTCTATAAGGATAAGCCAACCAATTTCAATTTAAATCTCGGATTACGAGTTAATATTAATAGATAGTTCTATGCAGATAACACAGATATTCAGTAGCAAATTTTATAGCACTCCTTATCCTGCAACTATGAAGCCTTGGAAAGTGATGATCATCACCACCGCTATTGTGATGGCCATCCTCTTCCTTGCACATCCTTGGGGGGAAGTAACCTGGAGAGAGAATCTCTATGTAACTTTTCTTACAGGAGTTCTCACTGCTTTGGTGGAGAGCATTTTCTATTTCCTTCTTCCAAGGATCTTTCCGAAATGGTATGATCGGGAGCATTGGACAATAGGCAAGGATATTCTCAATACAATTGTAATGCTTTTTGCGATTGCTACTACTATCTTCAGTTTCTTCGTAGTATTCTTTCGAATGCCTACATCGTGGGAAGTAATAGGTTCTTACCTTTTGTATTTTCTTCTTGTGATTCCTTTTCCAACCTTCTTTGCCTATCTTTGGCAGCAGAATCTTATTCTTCAGAGGAATCTCAAACTTGCGAATGATATGAACGAGCGTATCTTGCAAACTTCTTCGACTCCTGAATGTCGAGAAGAAGTGGAAAAGACCATAAGTCTGCAGGATGGCAAGAATAATAACTTTGAATTTTCACCATCTCACCTATTATATATAGTCTCGGATGGTAATTACGTGAATATAGTGGTGGAAAAAGAAGGAAAAAGCGAGAGCCGCATGGTGAGAAGCACAATGAAGAATGTGGAAGAACTTCTTTTTGAAGAAAAATCCATAGTTAGATGCCATCGTTCTTACCTTGTCAACCTCGATAAAGTACAAATGGTGACAGGAAATGCCCTTGAATGTCAGATTCATTTCAAGGACAGCAGTGACACTATTCCAGTTTCCCGCAACTATCGTCCACAAATTCTCAATCAGGTGAAGGGATAACTTCTTGCAATTAATCCCTTCTCTTTGCAGTTCATCCTTGGGCTTTGCGTTTCATCACAAAGCCTTGCTCCTAGTCACATTAATTTGGTTTATAGCAATTTACGACACTATCTTTGCAATCGGAAATAGTTCCGTAAAATTCTTAAATCAAATTAAAATGAAACAGTTTATTCTTACTTCAGTTCTTTTCTTTGTTGCTATCGTTGCTAATGCTCACAAGTTGACCATCCATCTCAACAATGTGGAAAACGGAAAAGGTCAGTTAGGCGTGGTTGTTTTTGGCGCTGATAATTATATGCAATACACAAATGCTACTTGGGCAACGATGGTAAAGCCTGAGAATGGAACCACTACCGTTACTTGCGATCTTCCTGCTGGTAAATATGCCATTCTTGTAATGCACGATGAGAATATGAATAATAAAGTTGATACCAATGCTCAAGGCATTCCAACCGAACCAACAGGAATGAGCAATAATCCACAACTCAAGGGATTTCCTACTTTCGATCAGCTTGCTTTTGAGGTTAGCAGGGATGCTTCCATTGATATTAATATGGTGAGATATATAAAATAGTTACAAGGTTGATATCCCCGTAAAAGCGAAACATTTAAAAAAGTTCCTCCATCTTTTAGGTTAAGTGGTTGATATACATCGTCTTAACAATTGAGGAACTTTTTTGTTTTACATGAGCGTTACTCATGAAAATTACTATCCGTTTTCTTTATAGCATTATAGAATGTAGCTTCCATTTTTTGGCTTCCATTTTTTTTCCATTTCTGAAATTGCCTATATTGAGTGCTAGGAACATATATATGAAGTATCAAAAACATATGTTTTGGAAAGTCTGCCTCTAGGCAGACTATTGTCGCCCTTTAGGCAGACTATAATCTGCCTCTTGGCAGACGAAGCATGCTTTCGACCTTCGTCCAGCTTAAAAGCAGTAACTTCAATAATTTCATCCTTCGATCTAGGAGGATGCAGATTTCCACCTTCATGTATCTTATATAAGTACAAATGCAACCAAATAAAAGATTTTTAAAAGTTCCTACATTGCTTATTTCATGATATCCAACGACTTATCTCAAAATATGGAGGAACTTTTTTAGATTTAAAGAATAATAATGGTATTGGAATGATGTTGTATTTGGTTATTTTTATTACATTTGCATCAACTTAAATATAATATCGTATGAAATACCTTCTGCTATTGCTTTGCTTGTGTCTTTCAATAAATGGTATTGCACAAAATGATAGGGGCTTGGATACAAATGCAATTGAGGCACCTTCCACAAATAAGCCATCACTTGAAAGAGAGTTTCGTGTATTAAAGATAGAAGAGAAAGCTAAAGATGT
This sequence comes from uncultured Prevotella sp., assembly GCA_905236815.1. Classification (GTDB taxonomy): domain Bacteria; phylum Bacteroidota; class Bacteroidia; order Bacteroidales; family Bacteroidaceae; genus Prevotella. The sequence goes on from CAJOPE010000138.1 coordinate 27,123, forward strand.
GTTTTTTGTATATGTAACAAGGAACGATACTGCATATACAATAGCTTCTCATTATGATGGACCAATAATACCTGGTAGCATACTTTTGACTCAAGGGTCTCGTTTTAAGGCTCAATTAAGAAGTTTCTTCTTTAATTATGTAGCAGGGATAGAATTTACAACAGATTACTATGGTGTTAGGATTTCTTCTCTTGATAATGTATATAGTTGTACCAGTTTGAATGGCGTTTTTTATTATCCTCAAAAGGATGAGGAGCCTAAAGAAGGTAGTCTTCAAGATAAGTTGCGTAATTTGATACCATAAATAAACGAATAATGATTATGAAGAGTTTGTTGGTTTTTCTTTTATCTTTGTTTGTGTCATCTTCATTTGGATCTGATTTTGTAAAATCTCCTATTGTGGATAATCCAATTGTAGATAGTATAATTTCAGTAAATCATTTGAAAAAGAAGGATTATATTTTGTATACATTTGGAGAAGATAGTCTTGGTTATTCTTCTATATTGTTTGTAAAAACAGAACCTTGTGTGAAATACTGGATGGTCAAAAGAAAATTAGATAATAGTTATTCCTCCGATTCAGAATATGTAGATAAATCGGGAACTTTGTTAGAATCTAAGATATTCGAGTACCCTTTTAAGAAGAAATGTGGTGTGGAGAAAAATGAGCAGACGTTGCGCTTTGTACCACCTCTTAGTTACTTCAAGTTAGTTATTTATCAAGGTGTAGAAGGTTCTTTCTATTTTGAAGATAATTGTACTCCAGTAAGTTATTTGTCAAAAAAAATGGAAAAATAAAATACCGCAACGAGTGGTTGAAGATATTAAAGAAAGATGTTGATTATGTTTTGTCTCATTGAAAACAATAGTGTTGACGATGTGTGTTATTTATCTTTAATATTGTTTTGTTGGTAGTGATAATGTAAAAAATAATATGAAGTATTTTAAATTGTTTCTTTATCTGAATATATTTTGTTTTTGTTCATGTATGAGCGTTAATGTCGGGAATAATACAAACTTGACTTTACCTGAATGCGAACAGAAATCCTCTGATGATAAATTAACGTGAGTTCGACGAATTTAAAATAATGAGAGCTGTGTATCTAATGTTCTTTTAACATTGATACACGGCTTTTTTGGAAACATA
>CAJOPE010000139.1 GCA_905236815.1 uncultured Prevotella sp.
AAGAGGAGGAGACTCGAACTCCCACGTCACAATTGACACTACCCCCTCAAAGTAGCGCGTCTACCAATTCCGCCACCTCTCCAACAATGTAATTCCGATAAATCTTTGGGAAATATCAAGAGCGGCAAACGAGACTCGAACTCGCGACCCCGACCTTGGCAAGGTCGTGCTCTACCAACTGAGCTATTGCCGCATAAAAGTGGTTTTGCTAAGAGTATTTCTCTTAAGCGGGTGCAAAGATAGCACTTTATTTTGAACCCACAAAATTTTTTCGCGATTTTCGCTAAAAAATATTTCATTTTGTCGTTTTTCTTGGGCTGACACATGTTTCTAGCGCTTTTTTAGCTATCTTTGTGACCTAAATAATAAATAATGTATAGACTAAGAAATATATTCTATCTGCTGATTCTCATCACTATTTTGTGTAGTTGTGGTGAAGAGAATACACATCCTATAGATTCGCCCAAACAACTTGAGGGAGCGCATATCGGTGTACAACTGGGTACCACTTGCGATACGCGTGTATCAGAAATCGAGAAGAAAGGGAACAACACATTAGTAGAAAGATTCACCAAAACCGCTGATGCCGTGCAGGCTTTGCTGCAGGGCAAAGTGGATTGTGTAGTGGAAGACGAGCAGCCAGCCCTAGCCTTCGTCCGTCAGAACCCAGGGCTCAAGATCTTGCCAAAGGAACTATCACACGATAGTTATGCCTTTGCCGTATCGCATGACAATATCACGCTGAAAAGCGCTATCGACCGAGAACTCAACCGCTTGCGAAATAGCGGTGAACTTGATACTATCATCCAGCGACATATCAGAAATGGACTGCCTATTGCCTATCAGAAAAAGAATGTTGCACGCACGAAGGGAACACTTAGGGTAACCACCAATGCCACTTTCCCACCCTATGAATATTACGACAATGGTAATATTGTGGGTATCGATATTGATGTGATGCAGGCGATTGCCGACAACCTTGGGATGAACCTAAAGATTGAGGATGTGAACTTTGATGCTGTTATCACCAGCGTACAAACTGGTAAGGCGGACGTGGGTGCTTCAGGCATCACAGTAACCGAGGAACGAAAGAACAACGTGCTCTTCACCGATGCTTACGCCACTTGTCGGCAAGTGATTATAGTAAAGGATGCCAAAGTGGGAACAGGTGGAATGTCGCTAACAGAGCGATTCAAGCAAGATTTCATTATCGAGCACCGCTATTCTTATTTGTTCCAGGGACTTGCCAATACTATCATCATTACCTTGCTGGCCATTATCATCTCCCTGATTCTCGGATCGGTTATCGCAATCATCAGAACCTCGCACGATAGGAATGGCAATCTTAAAATTGCCAATGCCCTCTGCCGCTTCTACCTCACCATCGTGAGAGGAACCCCTACTATGGTGCAGCTGCTCATTATCTATTATGTGATTTTCGCCTCGGCCGATGTGAGCAAGCTCTTTGTAGCAGTAGTGGCCTTCGGATTGAACTCATCGGCCTATCTTGCCGAAGTTATCCGCTCCGGCATTATGTCGATCGACCGTGGACAGATGGAGGCTGGCCGATCACTCGGTTTGAGCTATGCGCAGACAATGCGCTTTGTGATTCTTCCACAAGCCTATAAGAATGTACTCCCCGCCATTGGAAATGAGCTCATCACCCTACTGAAAGAAACTTCCATCAGCGGTTATATTGGTTTGGTGGACCTTACAAAAGGCTCCGACATTATCCGAAGCATCACTTATGATGCAATGCTGCCACTAAGCATTGTTGCACTTATCTATCTGATGTTAGTGATGTCGCTCGAGGCAGGTGTTTCGCGCATTGAAAAGAAACTACGCAAAAACGAAAGGAGATAACTATGGATACTAAAGATATATTGCTCACAACCGAGCATTTACAGAAGAGTTTCGAGCATCATCAGGTGCTGAAGGATATAAATGTATCCATCCGCAAAGGGGATGTGGTTGCCATTATCGGTCCTTCGGGCTGTGGCAAGAGCACGTTCCTTCGCATGCTTAATTTACTAGAACAGCCATCGGCTGGACATGTGTTCTTCGAGGGAACAGATATTACCTCGAAGGAAATCGACATTAACAAGATGCGCGAGCGAATCGGTATGGTATTCCAGCAGTTCAACCTTTTCCCTAACATGACGATTCGCGAGAACATTATGCTTGCACCCATACAGCTGAAGAAAATGTCACGCGAAGAAGCATTCGAGAAAGCCAACCAACTACTAAGTCGCATTGGGTTATCGGATAAGGCTGATGTCTATCCCGACGTGCTAAGTGGTGGACAGAAGCAGCGTGTGGCCATCGTGAGAGCTCTTGCGATGAATCCCGACATCATGCTTTTCGACGAGCCTACTTCTGCCCTCGACCCAGAAATGGTGGGCGAGGTGTTGAACTTAATGCGCCAGTTGGCTAGCGAGGGAATGACGATGGTTGTAGTGACGCACGAAATGAACTTCGCACGAGAGGTTGCCAACAGAGTATTGTTCTTCAGCGATGGATACGTAACAGAGGAAGGCACACCAGAGGATATCTTCCAACACCCGAAATCTACACGACTGAAGGAATTCTTGAATTTCATCCGTCTGAAATAAAGAAATGCAAATTTAATTAATAAAATGTATTCTTTTTCTGGTAACCATAGCATTTTCACCTAAATTTTAGGTAACTTTGCGGGCGATTAATAGGAGATGAAACCAAAAACAAAAATAAATAATGAAAAACGTTTTAAAGACAATTATGTTGATGTCATGCGCAATGCTTATGTTGACATCACTTGCATCATGTAGTAAAGACGACGATGACAACAAGAGTGGTCTCTCTGAACAGGAAAAATCCCAGATTTTCCAAGCCGCACAAGGCACACACACAGGAGACCTCTTCGCACTCTATAGCTCTACGTATGGAATGTACAAGGTTATGGAGGATTCACTTCCTGATTTCAAGACAACCATCCAGCCAGACACTACCATCACTGTAGCTGATGTACCAGACAGCTTGTTTGCAATGTGCCTAGACAAGGCCTACACTGAACAAAATAACTTGGCACAAGCATTGCATGCCAGCAACGCTACCCATACCCATCGCGCAAAGATATACACATTGGGATATTATGATGACAGCAAGAGTACTTATTCTTACACATCAAACTATGTAACTACAAATCTAACTCTCAATATCAATGGTAAGGATGAACCTGTGTCTATAATTACCTTTATGAAGGTATTCTATACACCAGGAACTAAAGTTTTCTCAACACTTATCATTCCTCAATGCTTTATCTACAAGGATAGCCAGATCTATCCATCGGGAACTTACTTCGGAATTCTCACACGCAAATAATTTATGACCCCCGAAAGTTATTTAGACTAGCTTTCGGGGGTCATTTCTATTACACGAAGAGGTTTTTATCTCAAGTTCTGATTACCGAAGAGGAAATCGCTTAACCTACGAACTGAATAATATTTTGGTCGAATCTTCAGATACCCAGAATATTGTTCTTCATTAAGAATCTTCTTGAGTTTCTTATCATAAGATTTCTGCTGAGCATCGTAATCCACCGATGACACTCCACCTGGCCCATGGCCAGGAAAACCTCCAACATTTGGACCTCCACCTGGTCCTCCACCATTTGGACCTCCACCTGGTCCTCCACCGTTTGGACCACCGCCAGGGAAAGCACCATTTGGCCCTCCACCTGGAGCGCCACCACCTTGGAAACCCTTTCCACCACCAATACCACCTTTAACCATACCTTCTAGCATTTTTGGCTTTTCCCCCTCAATGAGAGTAGTATATTTCTTATTTAATTTCTTCACCTTCTTCAGCTGTTTCTCATTCAGATGAAGTTC
>CAJOPE010000140.1 GCA_905236815.1 uncultured Prevotella sp.
CAAAAACTTTTGGACATTCCTTCTCTTTCCTCTTGATTTTTAAGACTTTAAGGGCAAGCTATTTGCAAGTGGGAAACTTTAGTAATAGAATACCATTTTCTACTATTCTATTTATGGTAAACCTCACAATGGGTTTTCTGTCGCTGTTTATCCTAATAAGACTGTTAGCCAGAATAGATCATAGGATATTTGGGATTAGTTATAATAATGTTTGCTATATCTTTAAGATACTTCTACTAGTATCGTTTTTTTTCCTCTCTTTTTTACTTGTACTGCGATGGATAATCAGTGAAAACATCCCTTTGAGTAATGGTTATGAGTCGATGTTGAGTGCGGCTTGGTTTGTTATGCTTATAAGTATCATCTTCTCATATCGTCTCAAAGATCTACCATCTTATTATATGACGCAATTCGGCTTTTTGCTTTCAGGCTTTCTTCTCCTTGTTAGTCATATCAATCAAATGGATCCTGCTATTGGTCGTATTATGCCCGTATTGAATTCACCATTATTAAGCATCCATGTAAGCATTATCATGATGAGTTATGCTTTATTGGCACTAACATTTGTGTGTGGATTGCTTGGGTTATTAATGAAATCGCAAGCAGAGATGCTCCAAGTACTCAGTCGCATTCTTCTTTATCCAGCTATCACCACTATGGGATTGGGTATATTCATTGGTGCTGTTTGGGCGAATATAAGCTGGGGTACTTATTGGAGCTGGGATCCGAAGGAGACGTGGGCATTGATAACCTTTATGATCTATGCTGTTGTGCTTCATACTCAGTCCTATCCCATATTCCGTGATAGCAAACTATATCATTTATATATGGTATTTGCATTCCTGAGTATTATTATGACCTATTTTGGGGTTAATTATATCCTTGGAGGTATGCATTCTTATGCATAGAATGATGTTCTTATCTGATTTTAATCTCGCAATTATCTAATGACTCGATAATTGCGAGAGACTCAATCTTGTTCACTCCATTCTGCTGAAGTAGTTCTCTTCCGTGCTGAAAAGCCTTCTCGATGATGAATCCCATACCGACTACTGTAGCCCCGGCCTGATTGCAAAGGTCGATAATGCCTTTGCCTGCATTGCCATAGGCAAGGAAATCATCGATAAAGAGAACGCGGTCGTCCTTGGTGAGATATTCCTTGCTGATGACCATATTATAATCGCGCTGCTTGGTAAAGGAATGAACGGTGGTTTGAAGCAGAGAATCCATGGTAGAAGGCTGCTTCTTCTTGGCAAATACCACAGGAAGTTCCATCAGATAGCCCAGCATAATGGCTGGGGCAATACCTGATGCTTCTACAGTGATGATTTTGTTGATATCCTCCTTGGCAAACAGTTTGATGAATTCTATTGCTATCTGCTTCATCAGATATGGATCAAGCTGATGATTGATGAACTTGTCAACTTTCAATATACCACCTGGATAGCATTTGCCATCTTTCAGGATTCTATCTTTCAATACCTTCATACTATTTTTCTCTACATAATTAGAAATTATCCTACTTGCGGATAATGGTTACTGCTCCATCTTTTTCCAACTTTACGATAGAAGATGGAGTGTGAGGCAGGTGCTCCTGACGGCGAGTCCAGCAAACATAGTCGACAGCCTCAAGAATCTTAGGGTCGATGTCGCCATAGTTCTGAGCAGTTTCTTCACCGCTGATGTTGGCGCTTGTGCTAACGATAGGCTTCTGCATACGATAGCAGAGTTCATGAGAGAACTTCTCTTTAGTGATGCGAACTGCAAGACTTCCATCTTCGGCAACCAGATTATTGGCCACGCCATTGGCATCATCCAGAATTACTGTAGTTGGTTTTGCTGACTCAGAGATAGAGTCGAACAATTGCCAGGCAACATTTGGAATGTTGCGGAAGTAGCGCTGAAGGCGCACATCACTATCTACCAAGCAGATGAGTGCTTTACTATCGTCGCGCTGCTTTATTTTGTAGACCTTGGCAACAGCCTCGGAATTGGTAGCATCACAGCCGATGCCCCAAACAGTATCTGTAGGGTAGAGTATAACGCCACCTTTGCGCATGCACTCTACTGCTTTTTTTACATCTTCTTCAAATGTCATAATGTTATAATGCTTTAAATTGATCGATATTCTTGTTTCCGTTGAGGAATGATTTTGCATCCATACGCTTCTTTCCTGAAAGCTGCAGCATCAATAGTTCCAACCATTCATCCTGGCAGGCGATGAGCAATTGCTTTCCGTCGATGTAGAGTGTTCCAGGCTCAGCATTGCATGCTTTGCCGGTCTTGGCAGTCTGGAATATCTTGAGCACGGAATTATTGTTGAGATTTGTCCATGCTCCTGGATATGGGCTAAGACCTCTAACAAAATCATAGACCTTCTTGGCAGGCTGGTTCCAGTTAATCATACAAGTTTCCTTGAAAATCTTCGGAGCATGTTTCAACTCACCTTCTTCCGACTGAGGAATAGAGTCAATCTCGCCATTTCCTGCAATCAGTTGGTCGATCGTCTCTGTGGCAATCTTTGCACCTAAATGCATCAAACCATCATATACATATTCCACATCTGCATCATCTGGGATAGGAAAACGCTTCTGTTGGATGATGCGGCCTGTATCTATGTCCTTGTCAAGGAAGAAAGTGGTAACTCCTGTTTCGGTCTCACCATTGATGACCGCCCAATTGATAGGCGCAGCACCACGATACTGAGGCAGAAGAGCAGCATGCACATTAAAGGTACCAAAACGAGGCATATCCCACACTACTTCTGGCAGCATACGGAAAGCCACTACCACTTGGAGGTCGGCATTATAGCTGCGAAGTTCTTCCACAAATGCTGGGTCCTTCATCTTTACAGGCTGAAGAACAGGCAGGTTTTGCGAAAGGGCGTACTTCTTGACCTCGGAAGGCTGAAGTGTATCCTGATGACGACCTACAGGTTTGTCAGGCTGGGTAACAACAGCTACTACATTATAGCCGCCTTCTACAAGTGTCTTTAGGGACTCCACCGCAAACTCAGGGGTTCCCATGAATATGATTCTAAGATCTTTCTTCTCCATTTGCTAGATTTCTTTTTATTCAGCCGATAGGTCGGCAACAATTCTTCGATAGGTCGCATACATCTTCACACGACTGATGTAGCCAACTAGACGGTGGTTCACATCCACAACAGGAAGTTGGGCAGCATCTGTCTTGTCGAATTTCTCCATGATCTCATCCATTGGGTCATTCTCGCCAATGGTGGCATCAGGATCACGCATCAACTGCTTTACAGTGAAATGATTGTAAAGCTCTGTTCGGAAGATGATGTGACGAATGCGGGTGATATCAACAACCCCCAGCAAAACTCCACTTGTATCGAGCACAGGCAGGAAGTTGTTGTTGCTTCGGCTGATCTCCTGGGCAAGTCTTCCCATTGAGAGATCAGGACCGATAGGGTGATAGTCTTTATCAATAATCGCCTTAACACTCATCAGAGTGAGGGCGGAATTGTCGATGTGATGGGTGAGAAGTTTACCTTCTCTTGCCAGACGAAGCGCATAAATACTATGACTTTCGAAGATACTGATGGTGAGAAAGGCACTGATACATACAATCATCAAAGGTATAAAGAGCTGATAGCCACCTGTGAGTTCGGCAATCAGGAAGATACCTGTGAGTGGTGCATGCATTACACCAGCCATTACTCCTGCCATTCCCATCAGAGTGAAGTTCTGCTCAGGAATGTAGATTCCTATCTGATACTGATTCCAGAATCGGGAGAAAAGGAATCCTGCAAAACCTCCAATAAAGAGGGATGGGGCGAAGGTACCACCACATCCGCCTGCACCATTGGTGGCTGAGGTGGCAAACACCTTGAATATAATTACAAGACCTACATATACTAGTAGCAGGTTGGAATGGCCATAGAAGATTGAATTGTTCATAATTGTTCCCCAGTCGGCCATAGTCTTACCGCTCAGGAAGACATTCACACTGGAATAACCTTCACCATAAAGGGAAGGGAATAAGAAGATGAGGGAACTCAGCATTAATCCACCAAAGATTAGTTTGATATATGGATAATGGGAGAGCTTTGCGAACCAGCCCTCGCAGGTGCTCATCATTCGCATGAAGTACAGACTGGTGAAACCGCAGAAGATACCTAGGAGAATGCAGGCTGGAGTGCGGGCAACTTCCCAAGGATCCTGTAGGACAAAGTTGAAGAGCGAGGTATCGCCCTGGAATATCGTAGTGAATGTGGTTGCGGTTACGCAGGAAATCAGGATAGGAAGCAGCGAAGCCATGGAAAGATCGACCATAAGAATTTCCAGGGTAAAGACCAATCCTGCTATAGGCGCTCGGAAGACTCCTGCAATAGCGGCACTTGCACCACAACCAACTAGTAGAATCATGGTCTTTGCATCTACCTTGAATAATTGTCCAAGGTTACTGCCAATGGCTGAACCAGTGAGCACGATAGGTGCCTCTGCTCCTACAGATCCACCAAATCCGATCGTAATGCTAGAGGCAATCACGGATGACCAGCAGTTGTGACCTTTTAATCGGGCTCGTTTGGTGGCAATTGCGTAGAGCACTCGGGTAATACCATGGGAGATGTTGTCTCTCACAATATACTTGATGAAGAGGGAGGTGAGATAGATTCCCACAATTGGGAACAAGAGGAAAAGCCAGTTGTAAGAGGTGGCATCAAATCCTGATGTGAGCATGATTTGGATTTGATGAATGATAGAATGAAGAACAAGAGCTGCTATAGCGGCAAAGAAACCGATAACAAAAGACAGAATAAGTAACATCTGTCGATCGGAAATGTGTTTCTGCCGCCAGTTGATAAAGTTGTCCTTCCAAGTTTCTCGTTCTACAAATTCTTTCATTTACCTTTTACAAATTGCTTAAAACCAAAATACAAAGATATAGAATAAATTGGATATATGCAAAATTAAAAGTCATTTTCTTAAAAAACAAAGACAAAAAACTGTAATGTTAGAGCTACAGTTTTTTGTCTTTACTGATATGGGTATCTTTATCAATTCATTCAAATCAACAACATTCCCACTTGGAACACAATGGCTGAAACCACCCAGGCGAGGAGTGTGGTGTAAATCGCTGCAAATGACGCCCACTTCCAACTTCCTGTCTCACCCTTGATGGCTGCAATAGTAGCAATACAAGGAAAATAGAGTAATACAAATAACAAGAAGCAATAAGCTGTAAGTCTTGCTATCGGCTCTGCCTCTTCAATACTTACGTTGTGCTTTGTGGCAACGTCAGCAGTAAATAACTGGTGGAGTTTCTTGTATTTTCCCCCTTCACTGCTCACTTCGGTATCATCTCCAAAACTATCGTCATTGCTGTAGAGGACACCCATTGTGGAAGCAACAATCTCCTTCGCACCAATGCCGGCCACTAATCCAACATCCAGTTTCCAATTGAATCCTTGTGGTGAAAACACAGGTTCTATCGTCTTACCGATTCTGCCAATATAGCTCTGTTCCTGTTGAGCTTGATTGTCTAACTGCTCGTTATGAGGGAAATAGCCTAATGCCCATACCAGAACACTGGCAACAAGGATGATTCCTCCCATTTTTTTAAGATACTGCTTGCCTTTTTCCCAGGTATGTCGGCCTAGGGCTTTCCATGTAGGGAAACGGTAAGGTGGCAGTTCCATAACGAAAGGCGTGTCTTCGCCCTTGATGACAAACTTGGTGAATATCTTGCTGAAGATAATCGCCATGAGCACTCCACAAAGGTAGAGTGACATCATGATGAGTGACTGGTATTTTACAGCAAAGAATGAACCTATAATCATTATATAAATAGGAATACGTGCCTCGCAACTCATCAATGGGAGTATCAGCATTGTTACAAGTCGACTTCTTCTACTTTCGATGGTTCGGGTTGACATCACCGCTGGTACATTACAGCCAAAGCCCATGATAAGAGGGATGAAAGATTTTCCATGCAATCCCATTTTATGCATCAGGCGATCCATAATGAATGCTGCTCTTGACATATATCCGCTGTCCTCCATGAACGAAATGAAGAAATAGAGGATAAGAATCTGTGGAAGAAAGACAATTACACTGCCCACACCTCCGATAATACCATCAATAATCATCGCCTTGACGGGTCCTTCTGGCATATATTGTCCGATAAGCTCACTCAATGCGGCAATTCCTGTCTCAATCCAGTCCATAGGATAGGCTCCAAGGGTGAAGGTTACCCAGAACATTATCACAAGAAGTAGAAGGAAAATCGGGAATCCAATATATTTATTGGTGAGGATATGATCCAGTAGATGGGTCATCTGATATGTATCCTCTGCATGACCAGTAGCATATTGTGCCTCCTTTAGTGCTCCGTGAATAAATCCATATTTTGCATCCATTACAGCAGTTTCGCTGTCTTGAAGCGTCTCTTCCTTTACGCGGTTGGCTGCATGGTCGCGATGCTCAAATATTTCCTTGGCATCTGGCATGGTCTGGATATAACGTTCCACATCCTTGTCCTTTTCCAATAGCTTGATGGCAAGGTAGCGGGTAGAGTAGCGCTGACGAACATCGTTCTCTTTCTTCAAGTGATCTTGAATCTCAGCAATACCATTCTCGATTTCATGACCATGATTGATGTGGATATGTCGATAGTGTGGATCCTCGCCCTCTCGCATTTCATAAATGCGAATCACCTCGTGGAACAGATTCTCAACACCACGACCATTGGTGAATACAGTAGGAATCATAGGCACGCCAAAGAGCTTGCCTAATTTATCGAAGTTCACATGGTCACCTCGTTTCTCTGTTTCATCAAACATGTTGAGGGCTACCACCATCTTCACGTGCATATCAATAAGCTGGGTAGTGAGATAGAGGTTGCGCTCCAGATTACTGGAGTCAATCACATTGATGACAATATCAGGAGTATGTTCTACAAGTTGTTTTCTTACATAGAGTTCCTCTGGTGAATAGGCAGATAGGGAATAGGTGCCAGGAAGGTCGACTAGGTTGAAAGTATATCCTTCATATTCTGCTTTGCCAACTTTGGCATCTACAGTTACACCAGAATAGTTACCCACACGTTCATGGGCACCTGAAGCAAAATTGAAAAGGGAAGTCTTGCCACAATTAGGGTTACCTACCAGTGCGACATTGATGACACGATGTCGGTTGTTGGCTTCAGCCTCCAGCATCTTGTCATCAGTGTCATTGGCTTCGCATGTTTTACTCAGAGGTTCCTGCTCAAGGAGAGTATCCTGCTCCTGTTTGATGGCTTTTGCCTCAACGGCAGATACCACCTCAATCTGGTCGGCCTCACTATGTCGAAGTGACACCTCGTATCCCATAATGCGATATTTAACAGGATCTTTCAGAGGAGCGTTGAGTAAAACCTCAACCATTTTTCCTTTGATGAATCCCATTTCTATGATTCGTTTGCGAAAACCACCATGACCATATACCTTAACGATCATGCCCTTTTCGCCTGTTTTCAGTTCTGATAGCTTCATTCTATATTATCCTATCTTTTATTTTTCTCGCAAAGTTACAATAATTATTTTGCAACCGTGTTGCAATTCGTCCTCTCAAAGTTAAAATACCTATTAATGGGGATGCCATTTAGATGGCAAAGTAATCTTCCAGTTCTTTTTCTGCACTACTGTTCTCGTTTGCGAGATCCTTGATGATTACACCATGCTCCATAAGGGCAATGCGATTACTGATCTCGATGGTGTGCTGAAGGTTGTGGGAAGATACCAGAATTGTTGCTCCTGTTTCCTTATTATATAAGGTGAGAAGTTTCTTCAAGACATTCTGACTGGATGGGTCGAGGAAGTTGAAAGGTTCATCGAGTACAAGCAGTTGAGGCTTACCGATAAGGGCAGCTACGATTCCCACTTTCTGCTTGTTTCCTGCGGAAAGGTCGCGGATAAGTTTCTTTTGTCCAAGAATCTCACCACCCATGAACTGCTTTACCAATTCATTGATTTCGGATGATTCCTCAATAGCTGAGAAATCCTGACTATTGGTCTTAGCAATGAAATCGAAGTATTCTTCTGGCGAAAGGAAATTGATGAGGAAACCTTCATCAATGTAGGCACCTGTGTATTTTTTCCATTCCTCTGACTCGCTAGGATTGATTTCTTCTTGTGCATTTGAAGGAATCATAATTACGTTGCCTTCAGTAGCCTTTGTAAGATCGAGCATCAGTCGGAATAGGGTAGTTTTTCCGGCACCGTTATTACCAACGAGACCTAGAATGTCTCCAGATTCGATACGAAATTCGGGGATAGACACAACTGTCCTATCCCCGAATTGTTTGGTAAGATTATCGATTTTAATAATCATCTTTTTATCTATTAGTTTAAACTAATCACTTTGTTAGTGGCCAGACATCCGATTAGCGGATGTCTTTGCCATGGCAGTTCTTGAACTTCTTGCCGCTTCCGCATGGACATGGATCGTTTGGACGTGGCATCTTCTCTGCTACATAAGGAGTGCGGTTTACATCATTGGCACCCTCGCGAGTATCCTGTGATGCTGCCATCTGCTGAGCCTCACGCTCCAGACGCTCCATCTCCTCGTCGAGGTCTTGCTTCTGCTCCTGATAGCGCTGAGATCTCTCCTCTGGCTCAGCCTCCTGAACTGGAGCCTCCTGCTGCATCTCTGGAATCTGACCGCGCATCAAGATACTTGCGATACGGTCGTTCATCTCATTGATCATTGAATCCCAAAGTTTCACACTCTCGAGCTTGAATACCAACAATGGATCCTTCTGCTCGTAAGAAGCATTCTGTACAGAATGACGGAGTTCGTCGAGCTGACGAAGGTTCTCCTTCCAGTCATCATCGATGATGTGAAGCATAATTACCTTCTCGAACTGCTTAACAACGCTCTTGCCCTCTGATTCATAAGCTTCCTTGAGGTTGCAAGGGATATTGTAAACGCGCTTGCCATCGGTGATTGGCACCATGATGCGCTCGTAGATGCTGCCCTGTGTTTCCTCAACCTCCTTGATGATAGGCCAAGCAACACTCTGGATTCTATCTGTTTTGCGCTTGAAGGTAGCCATTGCGCTCTGGTATGCACGCTCTGCAAGGTTCTCTTTGCTGCCACTCTCGAACTCATCGCGGTCGAATGGAATTTCCATTGCGAGAATCTTGAGGAACTGTTCCTTAGCATCGTCGTAGGTATAAGAAGTAACGATGTTGAGAACACGGTCCCAGATAACATTGGCGATATCCATACCGATACGCTCACCCATAAGGGCGTGACGACGCTTCTCATAGATTACAGTACGCTGCTTGTTCATTACATCATCATACTCAAGAAGGTGCTTACGAATACCGAAGTTGTTCTCCTCAACCTTCTTCTGAGCACGCTCGATGCTCTTTGAAATCATTGGAGCCTCGATACGCTCGCCTTCCTCAAAGCCGAGACGGTCCATAACCTTGGCGATACGCTCTGATGCGAACAGACGCATCAACTTATCTTCGAGTGATACATAGAATACTGAAGAACCTGGGTCTCCCTGACGACCAGCACGACCACGAAGCTGACGGTCTACACGACGGCTCTCGTGACGTTCTGTACCGATGATGGCCAAACCACCAGCAGCCTTAACCTCAGGAGTCAACTTGATATCTGTACCACGACCAGCCATGTTGGTTGCGATAGTTACAGCACCCTTACCATTCTCGTCCTGACGACCAGCCTCGGCAACAATCTGAGCCTCGCGCTGATGCAGCTTAGCATTCAATACGTTGTGAGGAATGTTGCGCATCTTCAGCATCTTGCTGAGCAACTCACTGATCTCGACAGAGGTTGTACCAACCAATACAGGACGGCCTGCTTCGCGCATCTCTACGATCTCGTCGATAACTGCCTTATACTTCTCACGTGCTGTTTTGTAAACACGGTCGTCAAGGTCGTGACGAGCGATAGGACGGTTGGTTGGAATCTCAACTACATCGAGTTTGTAGATATCCCACAACTCACCAGCTTCAGTACTTGCTGTACCGGTCATACCAGAAAGCTTGTGGTACATACGGAAGTAGTTCTGCAGGGTGATAGTAGCGAAGGTCTGTGTTGCAGCCTCTACCTTTACGTGCTCCTTAGCCTCGATAGCCTGGTGCAAACCATCACTCCAACGACGGCCATCCATGATACGGCCTGTCTGCTCATCTACGATCTTCACCTCGCCATCCATAACGACATACTCGTCGTCCTTGTTGAACATGGTGTAAGCCTTGAGCAACTGCTGAAGTGTGTGAACGCGCTCACTCTGAACGCCATAGTAAGCCATCAACTCATCCTTCTTGTCAACATACTGCTCGTCGGTGAGCTTGTTGTCATCGTGCTCCTTCTCAAGAGTTGACATCTCTGAAGCGATGTCAGGAAGTACGAAGAGGGTAGGGTTGTTGGTCTGCTTAGACAACCACTCTGTACCCTTATCAGTAAGGTCGGCAGAGTTCATCTTCTCCTCAACTACGAAGTAGAGAGGTGCAACGGCCTTAGGCATTTCGCGGTTGTTGTTGGCCATATAGTATTCCTCAGTCTTGAGCATACCAGACTTGATGCCTTCCTCTGAGAGATATTTAATCAATGGTTTGTTCTTAGGCAGTGCCTTGTAAGAACGATAGAGAGCAAGGAAACCTTCCTCGAGGAGTTCAGACTGCTTCTTCTGGTCCTTTTCATTCTGACCTGCAGTAATCTTGGTCTTTGCCTCAGCCAAAAGTTCGGTAGCCTGCTTGCGCTGAACCTCGTAGAGACGCTCAACGAGTGGCTGATATTCCTCGAACATCTGATCGTCGCCCTTTGGAATAGGACCAGAGATGATCAATGGAGTACGGGCATCATCAATCAAGACAGAGTCAACCTCATCGACGATGGCATAGTTGTGCTGACGCTGAACGAGGTCGGCAGGACTGATAGCCATGTTATCACGAAGGTAGTCGAAACCAAACTCGTTGTTGGTACCGAATGTGATATCTGCCTGATAAGCCTTGCGGCGCTCCTCAGAGTTTGGACGATGCTTATCGATGCAGTCTACTGAAAGACCGTTGAACTCATAGAGAGGGCCCATCCACTCAGAGTCACGCTTTGCCAAGTAATCGTTGACAGTTACGACGTGAACACCATTACCTGTGAGGGCGTTGAGGAATACAGGGAGGGTAGCAACGAGGGTCTTACCTTCACCAGTTGCCATCTCGGCGATCTTACCCTGATGGAGAACGGTACCACCAAAAAGCTGTACATCGTAGTGTACCATCTGCCAGGTCATCTTATTGCCACCGGCAGTCCATGAGTTGTGATAGATAGCCTTGTCCCCATCGATATCGACGAAATCCTTAGAAGGATCAGCTGCCAACTCGCGGTCGAACTCTGTTGCAGTAACCACAACATCCTCGTTCTCAGAGAAACGGCGAGCGGTATCCTTAACGATGCTGAATGCAACAGGCATTACCTCGTTGAGGGCAACCTCGTAATTGTCGAGCGCCTGCTTGTCGAGCTTGTCGATTTCGTTGAAGATAGCCTCGCGCTCATCGATTGGAGTGTCCTCAATCTTAGCCTTGAGCTCGGCAATCTTCTCACGCTGCTCTTTACCAGCGTCCTGTACATACTTCTGAATCTCCTTTGTCTTAGCGCGGAGCTCATCGTGGCTCAGCTTCTGGATGTTAGGATATTCAGCCTTTACTTTTTCAACGAACGGCTGAATAGTCTTCATATCTCTAGAAGACTTATCACCGAACAATGATTTCAGAATCTTATTGAAATTCATTTTATTTTGATTTTATTTGTTATTCGAGTTATTATGCTATGCCTTTTAGGCACAATTGGTTGCAAAGATACTAAATTTAATCGAGATATAAGCATTTATACCTAATTAAATAAGCCTTGCTTTTCCTAAGTGGGCCACTTAGGGGGACTAAGTGGTGCTTTTACGATGGTTAAGTGAACTACTTAGCTATCGAAAACGGCATATTTAGGAATTTGGTCCTCGAATAACAATGGAGTGCCTCAAGACATCCGACATCCGATTGTCGTCTGACTTGAAAGTCGAATAGTCTGCATTCGAAGTGTTTTCGTCCGATACAGTATCGGCTATACTTAGAATACAGAAAGGATAAAGTATGTCATCTTTTTCGTTGTCAGTCTGCTTGAAGGCCTTGAATACTGACAAAATGTCATCCTCGAGGGCTCTTACTTCTGGCTGCTGAATAAATTCCTGGTAAGATATATCCGACAATGCGAGCTTGAGCGCAGACTCGTAGTTCTGTGCTTCAACGCCCGTAGCTGCTAGGATTATGAGCAGCGCTGTGATATATCTATTGGCCATTATTCTGCTTCTTTCTTATCGGTTCTGACAAACTTGGTTGTCTTCATTATACAATTCATCAGCAAAATTAATGCCATAATTGTGATGGAAATAGGATATTGCTGAATTAATCCACCAGCAAGGCCGATAATGAGCATTATTTCCCACACAACCCACCATTTGTCGGGTTGATGGTTTCTTATTCTCTTAATAGCTCGGAAGGCCATGAATAGTGGGAGAGGGTTGGCAATGAAAATCAGGAGATTAAGGCGAACGCAAGGGTGCTGGCTGAAAAGCATCAGGAAGAGCACAATGCCAGGAAGTCCGCTTGCCAGCATCAGGAATAAATCCCATCCCCAATAAATTTTCTTCTTTTTGTATTCCAGATAGTAAATGAGTGTGCCAAGGATAAGCAGAAATAGTGCAATATCCATAGGACTAAATGGGAAACTACTCTCAACCACTTTTGCTGGTTGTTGTAAAAGAATATTGGTTTCTTTTACTAACTTTTTACCATTGTAAGTTGCATGTGAGAAATCATCGAAAAGGTTTTGAGGCAAGAACTGCTGTTCCTCTTTCGAAGTGTGCATATCTGCCTGTACTCCCAAGAGAGCGTCCTCACCTGTCTGAATCCAGGGATAATCGTAGTTCCATTCATGTATTAAGTCTCGGAAAGAGTCCTTGATATGTCGTCTTTCTGGATAGACAACCTTGCCTTGCAGATGGTTGATAATCATATCTCGGGCTCTGCTTGTACAGTTGTCGTAGAAGAAGTTATATCTGTAAGTAATATTCTCAGGCTTAAGGTTTTCTGCGAGTGCAGCTCGAATAGCCTCCTTGTCGGCATCCGAAATATCAAGAACCTGCTCTTTTACCCCTCTTCCCTCGTATTGGTATTCCGCCATGAAATCGCTGAAGGATATAACCCCCACGCAATAGTCGGTAAGACCAAAGATAAATCTAGGAATAAAATATGGCTGACTGGATGAAAACATGCCATAGTTGATGGCAAGATCGGCATTATTGCGCATATCCTTGAATCGGATGGCAGTATGTCCATACTGGGCCCAGACCTCATTGCCTGGTCCGCAGGTAATTAATGATATCTGGATGGAATCATTGGCCGCGACTTTTGTTGTAACACAAATTAATACTAGAGCGACAAATGTTCTTAAAATATATTTAAAACGTTTCACGATGCAAAAATAACTTATCTTTTTGACTTATCGTTCTTTTATCTCGAAAATTTTCAATACTTTTGCAGTCTAGTAGGTAATCGTGGATAAAGATTCCATGATTGAGAGCCTCGGGATAATCATTTATCCATAGTTATAACACATTTCAAAATAATGAAGAAACTAATTGTAGCAGCCCTTATGATGGGCGCAGCTATTTCAGCAGGAGCCCAGAGCGGCACCAATTCTCCTTATAGCCAATATGGTCTGGGCGTATTAGCCGATCAGGCTTCTGGTTTCAATCGTGGTATGAATGGCGTGGGAATTGGATTTCACGAACATAATCAGGTGAACTATCTTAACCCTGCTTCCTATTCATCAATCGACTCATTGAGTTTCATCTTTGATATGGGTGCAACAGGACAGATTACCAACTTCACTGAAGGGGGAGTGAGGAAGAATGCACATAATGCCGATTTGGAATATGTAGTAGCAGGATTCCGTGCTGCCAAGAATTTGGGTATCAGTTTTGGTATTCTTCCATTCTCGACAATTGGATATAACTATACAACATCCTCTACAGTATTCAAGGGTGATGATATGAACGAACCTGTTTCCTCTGTTATTACACATAGTGGTTCAGGTGGTTTGCATCAGATCTATTTGGGTGCTGGTTGGTCGCCAATTAAAGGATTGTCTGTTGGTGCTAATCTCTCTTATTTCTGGGGAACATACGAGCGCTCTACCTCTGTTTCTTTTACAGAGACTTATGCGAAAACTACCAGTAGAGTTTATTCTACCAATGTCCACAACTACAAGTTGGATCTTGGTGTACAGTATACTTTGAAGGCATTAGACAAGGATTGGGTGACTCTCGGTGCCACTTTCAGTCCTGGCCATAATCTTAAGGCAGATGCCGATCTGGCCCAGTATAGTGTGAATTCTTCTACCAATGTAACCGATACAGCGACTTCCTCTATAGCAAATGCCCATAAATTGCCAGATATGTTCGGTGTTGGTGCTATGTGGAATCATAATAATCAGTTAAAGGTTGGTTTTGACTGGACACTCCAGAAGTGGGGTTCAATTGGCTATCCATCTTTTGCCAATGAAGACAATTTGAAAGGCTCCTTAATCGATGGTATTTATAAGGACCGCAAAAAGTATAACCTTGGTATTGATTTTGTTCCAGATGAAAGAAAGCGCAGCTATTTTAAGCGAGTTCATTATCGAATGGGCTTCAGCTATGCTTCACCATATTTATCTGTAAACGGCAACGATGGTCCTAGTGAATATAGCCTGACTGCAGGTTTCGGCTTCCCAATTACTAATAGCTATAACAACCGTAGTCAGTTGAATATCAGTGGACAGTGGGTTCGTACTTCTGCTCCAGGCTTGATAAAGGAGAATACCTTCCGCATCAATATCGGATTTACCTTCAACGAGAACTGGTTTGCTAAGTGGAAGGTTCAATAATGCTATTGGTTTGAAGTATTCAAATGTTTCGTAAAGCATTATATATTATAAATATTGTAGTAGGCAGCTTGTTTCTGGCATCTTGTCAGGAACAAGTTGAACATACGGCTCCAGCCATTTATGACCGAGACTCTGTAGCGATGATGACCACCTATGGAGTGAATACGCTTATAAGTGATTCTGGAGTTATCAAGTATCGTATTGTTGCAGAAAGATGGGAGGTGAATGAAAAGAAAAATCCATCTCGTCAGGTATTTGACAAAGGTGTCTTGTTGGAACAGTTCGATCAGAGTTTCCATATCAACAGCTACATTCAGTGTGATACTGCCTGGTATTACGACCAGCAGAAATTGTGGGTATTACATGGAAGAGTGAGAATTCTCACCAAGGATGGACTTCGTTTTAATAGCGAACAGCTTTATTGGGATGAATTAAAACATGAGTTGTGGAGCTATCGTTATAGCAAGCTAGTAACTCCAGAACGTACTTTGGAGGGTAACTACTTCAAGAGTGACGATAGAATGACCAAGTATATTGTGACCAATACAAAGGGTAGTTTCGAGAGGGCTGATGTAACCAGCGATAATCCAACTGATACAATGCGTTCTCAACCTGATAGTATCAAGGAGAAATTCCGTCCTCAGGCTGTTGCCAGAGCAAAGCAGGCAGCTCCTTCCGCTCAATAATAAAAGCAAATAGGAATATGACAGGACTGATTATTGCAATTATTGTTTCGATGGCTTTTTCAGCTTTCTTTAGTGGAATGGAAATTGCTTTTATCTCTTCCAATCGTATGTTGGTAGAGATGGATAAGGAAAAAAATGGTTTTTCGCAGCATATCCTTTCGATATTCTATAATCATCCGAATGGCTTTGTCTCAACAATGCTTGTTGGTAACAATATTGTATTGGTGGTTTATGGCATTCTCTTTGCTGCTATTTTTGATACTACACTTTTTGCTCCTTTCGATTCTGCAACAAGAGTAGTGCTGGATACTATCTGCTCTACACTGGTGGTGCTTTTTACAGGTGAGTTCCTTCCGAAGACCTTGTTTAAGAGTAACCCAAACCGCTTGCTGACTATTTTTGCTCCTTTGGCCTATTTCTTCTACATAGTCTTATGGCCAATCAGTAAGATTTCTACCTTTATGAGTCGTTGCTGCTTGCGCTTGTTCAGAATTCATCTGCCAAAAGAAGAAGATGATGAGGGATTCTCGAAAGTGGACTTGGACTATCTTGTTCAATCGAGTATCGACAATGCCAAGAACGAGGATGAGGTAGAGGATGAGGTTAAGATTTTCCAGAATGCACTTGAATTTACCGAATGTAAAGTAAGGGATTGTATGGTTCCTAGAACCGAGATTCAAGCGGTCGAAGAGAACTGCTCTCTTTCTGAACTTCAGCAGAAATTCATTGAGAGTGGTAATAGCAAGATAATCGTCTATAAAGAGGATATCGATCACATTATCGGTTATATTCACAGCTCAGAGATGTTTCATAATCCCGATATGTGGCATGAGCATATTCTGACCATGCCTTTTGTTCCTGAGACGATGGCTGCCCAGAAATTAATGAAGATATTCCTTCAGCAGAAAAAGAGTCTTGGCGTGGTTGTTGACGAATTTGGAGGTACTAGTGGCATTGTGAGTCTGGAGGATATTGTGGAGGAAATCTTTGGCGATATCAAGGATGAGCATGATAGTGATAAATACATATCGAAGAAGCTTGAAGATGGCTCTTATATACTTTCTGCCCGTTTAGAGGTGGACAATGTGAATGAGGAGTTTGATCTTGAATTGCCGGAATCGGATGAATATATGACGATAGGTGGTTTGATTCTCCACGAATATCAGAGCTTCCCTAAGTTGAATGAAGTTATTAATATTCGGAATTTTGAATTCAAGATACTTAAGAATACAAATACAAAGATTGAATTGGTAAAACTTACAGTTCACTAATATCAATGAAAAAGCCCCTCATAGCTGAGGGGCTTTTTCATTGATATCTTGTTTTGCTTACATACATTGGAAACGGTATCCCACAGTAACCTGTGCTCCCATTACTCTTGAGTTTCCTAATAGTCTTTTGCCAACATTTCCCGTTGCCAACTTGTTTACTTGGCAACTGATCGTTCCATCTATCTGCCATTTGTTATTGATAGTGTAGCTCACGCCAACAGGAATAGAGAAAGATCCTTGGTGGATATGATCCTCGATGTTGTATTTCGTGCTATTTCCTTGTCTCTGGCGGGTAGCAGTAAACTCATAGCCCATATTCAGTCCAGCCTCGATAGCCCATGTGTCGTTGAAATGGTATTTGGCCATATAGACAGTATTGATATAATCAATCTGGTAACTATAGGAACCAGGGACATAGTTCTTTATAATGATAGAATCACTTGCGTTAGCATGATTTGTTCCTACGTGTGACCATGAAGCTGATACATTAATAGAGAATTGAGGTGTGACATACACTTCAACAAATCCACCAACTACAGGACCAGGCTGCCAGTTACCTTTAAGAGAGGTGAGTGTTGAGTAGTTTACTCCAACCATAGGACCAGCGTAAATGTCCCATTCTGTTATCTGTGATTTCTTCTGAGCACCTGCTGTCAATGTTATCAAAGCCAGAAGTGCAGCTAGTATTGCTTTTCTCATTGTCGATAATTTTCTGCAAAGATAAGGCTAATTTCGTGAAAAGCAAAGAAAATCTATCGTTTATTTGTTGCTTTCTAAAATATTGATTACTTTTGCGTATTATGAAAAAATACGATTATCTTATTGTTGGTAGCGGTTTGTTTGGAGCTACCTTTGCTTACAGAGCTCACAAGGCAGGTAAAAGATGTCTTGTGATTGACAAGCGTGCTCAACTTGGTGGCAATTTGTATTGTGAGAATGTTGAGGGTATCAATGTGCATAAGTATGGTGCTCACATCTTTCATACTTCCAACAAGCAGGTATGGAATTTTGTAAATGATATTGTTGAGTTTAACCGATATACAAATTCTCCTGTAGCCAACTTCAAGGGCTCCTTATACAATTTGCCTTTCAATATGAATACTTTTGCTGAATTATGGGGTGTGAAGACTCCTGAGGAAGCACTATCCAAGTTGGATGAGCAGCGTAAAGAGGCTGTAGAGAAGATGAAAGCCGAAGGCGTGTCGGAACCTCGTAATCTTGAGGAACAGGCTTTGACGCTTATCGGTAAGGATGTCTATGAGAAGTTAATTAAGGGTTATACCGAGAAGCAGTGGGGTAGAAAGTGTACTGATCTTCCTGCTTTTATCATTAAGCGATTGCCTGTTCGTTTGGTTTTTGATAATAATTATTTCAACGATAGCTATCAGGGTATTCCTATCGGTGGCTATAATAAACTGATTGATGGCTTGCTTGAGGGGGTTGAGACAATTACTGGTGTTGACTTCTTTGACTGCGAGCGTAGTCAGGATGCCCAGGGTGAATGGGAGGTTAAATCAGACAAGTTTGAGGCGCATTGCACTCAGTTGGTATATACTGGTCAACTGGATGAATTCTTCGACTATCAGTTTGGTAAGCTGAACTTTAGAACAGTTCGCTTTGAGACGGAGGTAAAGGATACAGCCAACTATCAGGGCAATGCTGTTGTAAACTATACGGATGCGGAAACTCCTTACACTAGAGTGATTGAGCATAAGCATTTCGAGAGCTTTGGTCAGGCTGTATATGAGAATCCTAAAACTGTAATCAGTCGTGAGTATTCAACCGAGTGGAAGGATGGAATGGAACCTTACTATCCTGTAAACGATGAGGAGAATAATAGTAAGGCAGAACGTTATCGCAACTTGGCAAAGAACTGCAAGAATGTAATCTTTGGTGGAAGACTGGCTGAATACAAGTATTACGATATGGCCCCAATAGTAGAGCAGGTTTTGAATATGGATATTTAGACTATATATAATAAGGTATAAAAAAGGGATGCTTTCATTCGAAAGCATCCCTTTTTATATGTTTGAGGTTATCTCTTCTGATTAGAAGAAGAGATAACGGTTGTCAACTACCTTAGCGTTGAGGTAAAGCTCGTTCATGAAGTTACCAGCATACTGCATAGACTTCTGACGAAGCTTCTGCTCCTCGCTCTTCTCATCCAACTTAACTGGACGGTTCTGCTTGCTTGTAACCTGATAGAGATAAATACCAGCCTGACCCTTTACAGCGTGAGGAGCGAAAGCACCCTTCTTGGTTGCATAAACTGCACCAGAAAGAGCTGGCTCGCTAGCACCTGTTGCTGCAACGAATACTGGAGCTGCGAAAGTGATCTGATTTACTGTAGAAATCTTAGCACCCTTAGCCTTAGCTGCTGCGATGCTCTTAACACCAGCAACCTTCTGCTCAAGCATTTCAGCCTTCTTGTCTCTCAATACCTCTGCCTTAACCATCTCCTTTACCTGAGGGTCGCTCAACTGACGATAGCCAGCCTCGTGAATCTTGTCAAGTACTACGATGAGGAGGTGATCGTTGTTGCCGCACTCGTAAAGTGGAGAAATCTCCTTCTCCTTAGCCTCGAACAACCACTTCAAAGCATCACGTGTCTGACGGATATTTGCTACATAGTGAGAAGATGTAGTTACGTCTCTCAACTCCTGTACCTTATAACCATTCTTTGCTGCATTCTTCAACAAAGCATCTGCGCTCTGGTTTGCACTGATGAAGCTAGAGAACTTGTTGTATGCTGAGCGGTATGTATCCTTTGAGAAATCAATAGACTTCTTGATAACAGCTGCAGTGTACTTGTTGATCATGTTCTTGCGATCGAGAACCTGAACGATAACATTACCCTGAGAAAGAGTGATGTTGTTGATTGAGTTAACAGCTGCAGTGTTCAATGTGTTGAGATAGTTCTTTGTATCCTCATCAATAGATGGGTCGAACTGATACTGCTTTGTTGTCAACCAAGACTTCTGGCCAGTCTGACCATACTTCTTAGCGATAGCCTCGAAGTCGGCACCACCCTTAAGAGCTGTTGCGATAGAGTCTGCAGTCTTATGAGCTGCATCTGCTGTAGCGCCAGCAACCTGGATAACACGGAACTGGATAGAGTCTGGCAACTGCTGCTTAGCAACCAAGCGAACGATGTTCAAAGTATTGTCCTCCTTGTTAGCTACAACACCTGTAGTTGAGCCTACAGAAATTGAGTCAACCAAAGCTGCGATGTCTGATGGGAAAGCATCCTTTCCTACAGGAATACCGAGGTAAGGAACAGTTGAAGCTGCCTTGCGAACTGCCTCAGCAGGATCAGCTGCTGTAGCAAGAGCCTTCTGATATCCAGCGAACTCCTTGTTGATAGCAGCCAAGTCGTTGCGGCTTGCTTCAACCTGAACGTCAACGAACTTGATGTCACGGCTCTCGATAGGCTGCTTGAAACGAGCCTTCAACTCATCATATTTTGCCTTCAAGTCGCTTTCCTCAATCTTCACCTTAGCATCCTCGATGTCAGTGTAAGGGAATGCTGCCAACTGAATGTTGCTCTCCTCGTTCTCCTCCTTGAAAGCCATCTTAGCCTCTACAGGGTTTGAAAGGAAGCAGTGAGCGAGAAGGCTCTGATACTTCTGAGCAAGTGTCTGCTGGCGAAGTGTCTTCTCGATGAAGCTCCAGTAGTTGAAGATCTTGGTGTATTGCTCCATCATCTGTGGGTTAGCATTCTGAGAATTCTTGTTAGCATTGTAGTCTGACAAGAACTTCTGAAGTGCGTTTGCGTCGAAACGGCCAGTCTGCTGGTTTACAAATGGTGTCTGCAAAAGCATTGGGTTAGTACCTTCCTTGAGGATGTTCTGAAGTTCCTTGTCGGTTACAGTAAGGCCAAGTTCCTTAGCCTCGTTCTCGACGAGCTTTGACTGAACATAAGTGTTCCAAACCATATCCTTGATTTGGTTCAACTGCTCCTCTGGCAGGTTGTCTGTGCCCTGCTGCATTTTAATAACGTCGGTGTACTCATCGATGAGTTTCTGGAATTCATTCACATCGATTTTCTCACCTAAAACTTCGCCTATCTGCTGACGCTCACTGTTCTTGGTAGATTCCATAGAACGGAAGAACTCTTCAGCAATGAAGGCGAAGAGGCCAAATCCGATAATACAAATCAGAATGACGCCTCTTTTTCTAATAGTTCCTAATGCTGCCATTATTTATTATTGTTTTTAATTATTATTCTTGTTTTTACAAAGTCAGCTACAAATTTACAAAGAAAATTTCTAATTAGATAATTTTTCTTGTAAAAAATACCCTCTTCGTGTTTATATATGCTAGGTTTTTTTGTGAATTTAGGTATATGGCTTGTATAAACTTTATGTTTGGGAAATGTTTGCATCGTTGGTGGATTATTTGGTGGGTATATTTTGCTCTATAGTTTTCAGACAGCAAAAAAAATGAAAATAACTTTTTATTTTTTTTGTTTTTTGTTCTTAACTTCTTGTATGATAGTGAGTTTGGCTGAAAGCAATTATTTTGCTTTACGATTTGTAGTTGATATAGGCATAATAACTTTCTTGTAGTTTGTTCGCTTGTTTTTATCTTTGCTGTTTTGAGTTTGTAAATAGGCCATTTGGGTGGGCTAAATAGGCCGTTTAGACGTCCTAAACGTACGGGTTGTATTTTTTAACAATTCAAAATATTTTTTTGCGTTATCGTTCAGTAGATGATGTTTATATTTCTTTTTGTATTTGCTTTATTGTAAGGTCCCTTTGGGTTAGTTTCTTTAATAGTCATTCTCATTTAATTTTCAAATCAAGAATTATTGCTTTCAGCCAAATCATCAGTCAATCAATTAGTTAAAGACGAAAAAATAAAAAAATATTTTTTTGTTTTATTTTTTATGCTCAACGATATTGCTCGTACACGTCTCAAAGCGTCTCTTTTCCTTTTTTCATGGATGGATTATTCACGTAAATCATCAGCTTCTTAAAAAAGTGCTTTAAGAAGAAAAGTTTCTCGTAGTTTTTTTTAACTTTGCAGTAAAATAGAAATAGAATGACAAAGGAAGAATTTGTTTTGATGATGCTTCGTGCGGCACTTACTGGTAAGCAGCTGCATGGCACTCCTATGCCTTCTGATGCCTATAAGGCCGCAATGGAAACTGCCAACAAACAGTGTGTAAATGGTATGGTGGCCCAGGTACTTATGGATAAAAAGAATGGTGTTTCTCTTTCGAAATATGATGCCGTTGATAGCTTTACCACCTATAATGAAATGGCCGATCGCAATAGAGTGGTGAATTCAGAGATGAAAGCTTTATGTGAGTTGCTGAATTCCCATAATATCCGTTTTGTGGTAATGAAAGGACAGACTATCAGTTGCCTTTATCGTGATCCACTTTCTAGGTGCTCTGGAGATATTGATTTTTATCTTGATGAGGCAAACTTTGAAATGGCTAAGAGTGTTATTGCGTCAACCTGGAATGTAGAATACGAGGTGGGGGAGGATCTGCACCTTGCATTCAATCATAATACAGTCGAGTTTGAAATGCACTATCAACTTCTTACTTTTGCCTCATCTTCTGTCCAGGCATCTTTTGACAAGATGATTCGAAAATCAAAAGTCTCCTATCGAAAGGTAAATGATTTTGAAGTTCCTGTTTTTGAGCCAGAAGTCGAAATCATTTATACCTTTCTTCACCTTTGGCATCACTTCATTGAAATTGGAGTAGGCCTTCGACAGTTTTGTGATTTATGGGTGTTATTGGCAAATCTCAATTATAATTCGGATAAATTAAAGCACCTTCTGTCCGAGATAGACTATACCTTTGCATTCAGGGCAGTGGGAAGTGTACTAATTGATAAAATGCAGTTCAATCCATTGTCTTTCCCTTATGAGCTGGATAAGTCGGATAGAAAGTGTCAGGAAGATATTTTGGAGATAGTTTTCGAAAGAGGAAACTTTGGCAAGTATGGCAGAAAGCATAAGGTGCGTTCTGGAATAGGTTATTATTTTGAAACCCTGAAGTTAAAGCTAGACCATTATTTTAAATTTTATTCTCTTGCCCCAAAAGAGAACCGGGCGATATTGTGGTCAATGCCATTAAGAATAAAAAAGGCGATTTTCTAATGAAAATCGCCTTTTTTTTATTTTACTTACTCCACCAGTGCTTCTTCTTAGGAGCCTCTTGTGGAAGATCGCGTGATAAACTTTCCTTGATAATCTGACGGTAAGTCTTACCAGTTTTAACCATCTGATAGATCTGTCCCCAATCAGGTAAACCGCCAATATTTCGGTCATCGATGAAATAGTCTGCCTTGAGTTTTCTGGAGAAATGGTTATTGTTTTTGGTTCCATCCTCTTCAGGGTAGTCTCTGTTAACAGCCCAGAATGTGACACCACGTTCTGCACACCAGTCAACTGCCTCTTGAAGCAAATCTCCTTCTCTTACGCTCCAGAGAATCAAACGATGATGGTCTTCGATAAGCATTCGCAACGTTTCCGTTGCGAATGGTATCTCACGACCTATCTCTGGATATCTGTGTTCGACGATAGTACCGTCAAAATCTACAGCTATAGTCATCTTTATCTCTTAATAGAATTATCGTCCTTGTTTCCGTAGTGGCTGTTGGTATAGTTACCATAGCTACCATAAGAACCGTAAGTTCCATAATGTCCGTAAGATCTGTAGCCGACGTACTTGCCATAGCTATAGCCGTAACCATAGCGACTGTAGTTGCCGTAGCGTGCATACTTACCGTATTTAGCATACTTACCATAACCATAGTAGTAGCCATACTTCTTCTTAGACATATCAATACCGTTGATAACGATAGAGATATTAGGCATCTTACCCTCAGCAGCAAGGCTGTTGATAAGGCCGAAGCTATCCTTAGGAGTATAATCTGCACGGCAGAGGAATACTGTTGCGTCTGTAACGCGGGTAATCTGAAGTGTATCTGTTACCAATCCTACTGGGGCAGTATCGAGGATAACGTAGTCGTACATCTCACGAAGTTTCTTGATAATGATGTCAAGACTCTCACGTGCCAAAAGCTCGGCAGGGTTTGGAGGTGTAGGACCAGCAAGGAGCAACTCAAGGTTGTCATTGATTTCAGAAGAAAGAATCTGACTACGGATATCCTCAACGCTTGGGTTCTTCTCTGTTAACAATGATGTAATACCATGTCTGTGATCCTCAATCTCGAACAACTCAGCCAAACGTGGCTTACGGATATCAAGACCTACGAGAATAACCTTCTTGCCAAGAAGTGCGAAACTTACTGCAAGGTTGGCTGCTGTAAAGGTCTTACCCTCACCTGAAGTAGAAGATGTGAAGGCGATAACCTTCTGGTCCTCTTCAAGCATAAACTGCAAGTTGGTACGCAGACTTCGGAAGATTTCCTCCATCAGGTTGTTCTGGTTCTCATGAACAACAATATCAGCCTTTGTCTTCGCTGTGTCGCTAGCGATTGGCACATCAGCAAGAATTGGAAGATGTGTAAGCTTGGCAACATCATTGTGACCTTCAATCTTATAGTGGAAGAACTGGAGAATGAAGAGAATCACAGATGGAATAGCAAGACCCATAATCAACGCGATAAGCATGATCATGCTGCTCTTAGGACTTACCTGACCGTTGAAAGAAGGTTCGTCGATAAGTTTACCCTTGTCGGCTGTAGCAGCGAGGTTGATAGAGTTCTCTTCACGCTTCTGGAGCAACATCAAATACAAACCAGACTTGATTTCCTGCTGACGACCAATCTGTGTGAGGATTCTTTCCTGCTCTGGAGTCTCGTTGATCTGACCCTGATATTTTGAGAACTGGTTCTCAACGCTTGCTCTCTGGATAGCCATGCTCTTACGAGCCTGAGCCATAGCACGCTTAATAGAAGCTGTGAGGTCATCCAACTGAGAAGTATAAGGAGTAACGGTTGGAGAGTTCTCGCTAGCAGTACGGAGCAAACGGTTACGCTCTGTTGCAAGAGCATTATAATTAGCAATCAAAGAAGTTGCTGCAGCATCTGTCAAACCTACGTTTGATGGGATTGGCATATACTTGTTAGCTGGGTCTTCGATGTATCTCTGCATTTCGTTGAGAAGGGCAACCTGTGTGTTTGCCTCAACAAGTTTCTGCTGGTAAGACTCTGCATTTGTTACAGCCTGTCCTGCATTCATCTTGAGCTCAACCATCTTGTTGCGCTTCTTGTAATTCTCGAGGTCGCCTTCAGTAGCACCAAGTTCAGCACTGATCTTCTCCAAACGACCGTTGATGAATTCCTCTGTGCGAACTGCGATTAAGTTCTTGTCCTCATTAGCCTGACGGTTGTAAACTACTGCCAACTGCTTCAAATAATCAGTTGCACGAACACCATCCTCATTGGTAAGTACCAATTGAGCAATAGTAGTTGTCTTTGAAGTCTGGCTAACACCTAAAGAACCTGCATACTTAGGAGCCATAGCAAGTGGTGAAACCAAAGAAACCAATTCAACCTCGCCATCAGCCATTTCACGACCATTCTTGCTGAAAGTGAGGTAACCTGCCTTTGTAGGGATTACAGCTGGCAAGCTTGCAAGAGTTTTGTTGATCTGATAAGGACCAGTAGCTGGCTGAAGTTCTCCGTGAGGCTGTGTATAAGTACCCTGAACAAGGTAACCCTTGTTGGATTTAGTAATCTTTAAGTTGAAACCTGCATACCAAAGCTGATTGAGATGTGCTTCGTCCAAATCGACAGTTACAGGCTGAGTACGATACATCAACTTGTCTGTCACACGTCCATGACGGTGATAGGTTGTGTAGAGCTTCAAGTCTTTTACAGCATCGCGGGCAATAGTTTTGGAGGTAAGAATCTCCATCTCATTGTCGATACCGTTAGAATTTGACATAATACCAAGGTTCACAGCATTTTGAAGCTGACTGTTTCCTCCGCGGCTATTGCCGTCGTCATCCTTAATGAGGAGCTTTGCAGAAGCTTGATACATTTTCGTGGTGTAGCGCAGATAAATGCCTGCGACGCCAATACAGATGATAAGCGAAAGTAGGAACCACTTCCAATTAAGAATGAGGGTAGTGTAGATGGCAGAAAAGTCAAACGATGACTTCTCTTCCTCCTGCGGTTGCTGCACCGCCTCCATCTCTAAGTTCTTGTTTTCTTCCATTTTATATAACTAGTTATTTTTTTTCAATAAGTGATGAATTATTCTTCTGCAAGCTGATTGAGATATTGGCCGTAGGCATTCTTCAGCATAGGCTTTGCCAATTCCTTCAATTTCTGCTTGTCAATCCATCCCTGTTTAAATGCGATTTCTTCCAGACAGGCAACCTTTAAACCTTGGCGTTTCTCGATTACCTCAATAAATGTACTTGCCTCACTCAAACTATCGTGAGTACCTGTGTCAAGCCAAGCGAATCCACGCTGCAAGGTGCGTACCTTGAGACTTTTCTGCTTTAGGTATTCTTGGTTCACGGTTGTGATTTCAAGTTCTCCACGAGCAGATGGCTTGATATTCTTTGCGATCTCAACTACGCTGTTTGGATAGAAATAGAGTCCAACTACTGCGTAGTTACTCTTTGGATGTTCTGGCTTTTCCTCGATGCTTAAGCAGTTGCCATTCTCGTCAAACTCAGCTACACCATAACGCTCAGGGTCGTTAACATAGTAGCCGAATACACTTGCGGCTCCTTCGTTTGCTGCTTTTACACTTTCCTTCAATAATGCAGAGAAACCTGCACCATAGAATATGTTATCACCTAGAACAAGGCATACATTGTCATCGCCAATGAACTTCTCACCTATTATAAAAGCCTGTGCCAAACCGTCTGGTGATGGCTGCTCTGCATATTCGAAGTGAACTCCATAATCGCTTCCGTCTCCCAGCAGACGCTTGAAGCCAGGAAGATCGAATGGAGTGGAGATGATGAGAATATCCTTGATTCCTGCAAGCATAAGTACAGAAACAGGATAATATATCATTGGCTTATCGAATATAGGGATAAGCTGTTTACTAATTCCTTTTGTGATAGGGTAGAGGCGTGTGCCTGAACCTCCCGCTAGAACAATTCCTTTCATAATTAATATGCATTTTTGTCAGGGACGAGAATACTCTTGGCAGTAAGAAGCATAATCTTAATGTCGAGCATAGGTGTCCAGTTTTCAATATACCATATATCTCTTTTAATACGGCCTTCCATCTGCCAAAGTTCCTTGGTCTCTCCACGGAAACCTGTAACCTGTGCCAAACCGGTGATGCCTGGCTTTGCAAAGTGGCGAACCATATATTTACTAATTTCCTTGCTATACATTTCAGTATGATGCAACATGTGTGGTCTTGGACCTACAATACTCATGTCGCCCTTTAATACATTGATGAATTGTGGGAATTCATCTATGTTGGTCTTTCTCATGAAATTACCAAAGGCGAACTTTCGTGGATCGTTCTTGGTAGCCTGCTTTGTATCGGCATCCTTGCTGACGTGCATTGAACGGAACTTGTAGCATTGGAAAGTCAATCCGTTCATACCTGTTCTATCCTGCTTGAAGAAGATTGGACCAGGGCTCTGGATTTTGATAATCAAGGCTATGATAGGGAAGAATGGGAGGAAGCAAAGTAAAATGATGCCACTCACAAAAATATCGAAAGCTCTCTTTAAGAATTTATTCTTAGGGTCATCCAATGGCTCTGCATGGTTGGTGAACAGAGTGTAGCCCATGAAGTTCTCACCCTGAAGGTTCAACTGTTGGTTGCCAAATGATCGAGGAACATAGTAGAAACGAATTACGTTCTTGTCGCAGAACTTGATGATTCGAGTTATTTCCTCAGAGTCTTTATGTGAAAGACTGCAGAACAATTCATCAATCTTCATCGTGTTAGGCTTAGAGTTGATAATTGTTTCTGCCTGTTTGGTAGCCTTATCTGGATCAAACTCCTCGCTAGCCTGAATCAACTTGTTTAGGTCGCTTCTTGTACCAATGTGCTTGAAATCTTTAGGGGCACCGTCGATAACCTCATCGCTATAGTATCCCAATACCTTGTAACCTGTTGATACATCTTCGGTCAAATCCTCGTAAATAGTGAGGTTGGCTGGGTCACTTCCTACGAAAACAACGCTTCTGGTATTTCTACCAGTAGATCTGTAATGCTTCAGCAAGAGCAATTCTGCAAGTCGAGTCAGCATTAAAACGATAAACTCAGTTGCAAAGAAAATGATGGTAAAGGAGTAGAAATTCCCGTCGTCAGACAAAAATTTGAGGAAGACCACCATTGCAAAAGACTGAATGAAGGTTAGCTTTCCAGTTCGTTGTAAAACTTGTCTGAACTTGATTTTTCTAACGTGGATAACGGTAGAATAGAAAATTTGAGCTATAGTCATTGCAAGGTTGGCAGTGATTACAGCTGTCTTTGTAGCCGAGTGGAAATACTCAGGTACTGGGGTTAATAGTATGAATAGAGCAAGTAGGGCATTCATGATTAAAAAATCATTGAGAATTACCATACTGCGAATCATTTCGTTTCCTTTTGTGTATTGCTTCATGTTAGCTCTTACCGCAATTTTTTAATGATTGATTAAGTAAAACTGTGCAAAGATAGGAAAATATTTCGATATATAACTACGAAAAAACAAAAAATCGTTGCTTTCGCTTGTTTTTTTCTACTAAAAGTCGTACTTTTGTATTTGAAAAAAAAGAATTTTAATTGTATTTTATAGGAAAATATTTTATTATGGGTATATTTTCAAAACTTTTTGGAAAGAAAGATAAAGAAGAAAAAGTAGGCGGAATGGAAGACTATATGTCTCTTATCAGAGTCTACTTCCAGGCTGCTCTTGCAGAGAAATTGGGCATCACAAATTTAGCTATGCTTCCTGAATTACGTGTGTTTAAAACCACAATGCACGTGCCAACTCAGAATAATAAGCTTGGAGTCGGGGAGAAAGCTTTTGTGAAGAAGATGATGAGAAATGTTTATCAGACAGAAGATGATTTCTTTAAAGAGATAGATCAAAGTATTCGGAAAAATTGTCACAAATTGCAAGATGTTAATACCTACTTGATACAGTTCCAGGGCTTTACTCAGGAATTGATGATGTTGATGGGAAATTTGATGAAGTTCAAGCTTCGCCTTCCAAGCATCTTTAAGAATACATTGCGAAAGATGACACAGCAGCAGGTAGCTGATATCTTTGAGAAAAATGATTTCAAGGACGCTGGCGTCATGAACTCTATTCTGGCAGTTCGTCAGTACGACAAAAAACTTGGATTTAGCCAAAAGTGGATTTCTGATTTCGTTTATCAGGTAGTTATGTTGGC
The DNA here is from genome assembly GCA_905236815.1 of uncultured Prevotella sp. Lineage (GTDB taxonomy): Bacteria > Bacteroidota > Bacteroidia > Bacteroidales > Bacteroidaceae > Prevotella. The sequence goes on from CAJOPE010000140.1 coordinate 29,211, forward strand.
TAAAAATGAGCCAAAACCATCCGATGAAGATGTTGAAAAGGCAAAAGCAAAGATGAAATAAGTCTATATAAATTTGGATTTTTCAAATATTTGCGTTAAATTTGTAGCCAAATTGCAATTATAATGAGTGCTAATGAGAAAACATTAAATACGTTTACTACTCGAGTAAGGCAAATGATACTCCGCTTTGGGGAACTGAAGAAGGAGAAGGAAGACTTGCTCGAAGAGTTGGATAAACGTGATGCGACCATTAAGGATTTGGAAGCAAAGTTGGCTCAGATGCAGAATGATTACAATAGTTTGAAGATGGCTAAAATGCTGGAAATTACTGATGGTGACATGGAAAACGCCCAGAAACGACTGGCAAGGCTTATCAGAGAAGTAAACAAGTGTATCACCCTACTTAGCGATAAATAGTAGAAAAGATGCCTGAAGAAAACAAAGAGAAATTACATATCACCTTGCATGTGTATGATACAGACCTTTCGGTAAATGTACCGAGAGAGGATGAGGAGTATTACCGCAAGGGAGCAAAGCTCATTACTGATATTGTAAATCAGTATAGCGCAATTTTTAAAGGTAGGAAAAGCGACAAAGATATTTTGTATATGGCGCTTATCGATATTGCCTTGCGCTATGAGAAAGGGGAAGGGAAAAACGACACAGAACCTTATAATGATATCCTCTCAAAGTTGACTTCAGAGATCGAAGATGCACTCAAATAGGAAGTTAACTAATTAATAATATATGGTAGTATCTATTATAATCGCCGTTGTCGCCCTAGTTATTGGAGGTGTGGCCGGTTATGCTATTTTCCGTTATGTTGCAACTGGAAAATATAATGAACTACTGGATACAGCTAAGAAAGACGCCGAGGTTATTAAAGAAAAAAAGCTCCTTGAGGTAAAGGAGAAATTCTTAAATAAAAAGTCGGAACTTGAAAAGGAAGTGCAGCAGCGCAATTCCCGTATCCAGCAGAGTGAAAACAAACTGAAACAGCGTGAGATTTCTCTGAACCAGCGTCAGGAGGAAATCAGTCGTCGACGTCAGGAAGTTGAGAATAGTCAGCAGCGTCTCGAAAACGAAAAGAAACTTCTTTCTGTAAAACAGCAGGATCTTGAAAAGATGCGTCAGCAGGAGCAGATGAAGTTGGAAGAACTTTCTGGATTGAGTGCTGAGGAGGCAAAGAATCGTTTGATTGAGAGCTTGAAGGATCAGGCTAAGCTTGATGCTGCAAGTTATGTAAATGAGATTATCGATGAAGCTAAGTTAAACGCTAATCAGCAGGCTAAGAAAATTGTTGTTCAAACTATCCAGCGTGTTGCTACTGAAACAGCAATTGAGAATTCTGTAAGCGTTTTCCATATTGATAATGATGAGGTAAAGGGTCGTATCATTGGTCGTGAGGGACGTAATATTCGTGCTCTTGAGGCAGCTACTGGTGTTGAGATCGTAGTTGATGATACTCCTGAGGCTATCGTTATTTCTGCTTTCGACCCTATTCGCCGTGAGGTTTGTCGCCTTGCACTTCACCAGTTGGTTGCTGATGGTCGTATCCACCCAGCACGTATTGAGGAAGTTGTAATGAAGGTGAAGAAGCAGTTGGAGAACGAGATCATCGAGACTGGTAAGCGTACTGCTATTGATCTTGGTATTCATGGCTTGCATCCAGAACTGATTCGTATTGTTGGTAAGATGAAGTATCGTTCTTCTTATGGTCAGAACTTGTTGCAGCATGCTCGTGAGACCGCTAATCTCTGTGCTGTAATGGCAAGTGAGTTAGGATTGAATCCTAAGAAGGCTAAGCGTGCTGGTTTGCTTCACGATATTGGTAAGGTTCCTGATGAGGAAACCGAGTTGCCACACGCATTGTATGGTGCTAAGCTCGCAGAGAAGTTTAAGGAGAAACCAGATATTGTAAATGCAGTCGCTGCTCACCACGATGAGGTTGAGATGACAAGTTTGATTGCTCCAATCGTTCAGGTTTGTGATGCTATTTCTGGTGCTCGTCCAGGTGCTCGTCGTGAGATTGTAGAGGCTTATATCAAGCGTTTGAATGACCTCGAGGCTATTGCAATGAGCTATCCTGGTGTAACTAAGACTTATGCTATTCAGGCTGGTCGTGAGCTTCGCGTAATTGTTGGTGCTGATAAGATGACTGACGATGAAAGCAACAAGCTGAGCGAGGAGATCGCTACAAAGATTCAGAATGAGATGACCTATCCTGGTCAGGTGAAGATCACCGTAATTCGTGAAACACGTAGTGTTGCTTACGCAAAATAACGAACTAATTTCTAATAGATAGTAAAAGGCGATTTCTTTTTGAAGGAAATCGCCTTTTCGTTGTTTATATATGTTTTATGCTTACCTTTGTAAATCCCAGGCATTGCATAGGTGCTATCTAAATTCTTATTCTTTTTTTGATATGTTTCGCAGCGCTATACATTCGGCCTCGATTAGCCATCCAGGACGGCATACAGGTGCGTTTACTATAATATAAGGTGTGTTGGCAAACTTATCGTTAAATATGTTGTCCACTACTTTGTAGTCTGCTATGTCGCGGAGATAGACTGTAATTTCGGCAACATGCTCAAAGGTACAGTTTGCTTCTTCCAGCAGAGCTTCTATATTCTCAAGCATTCGCTCTGTTTGTTTGCGTATATCTCCCTCGTAGAGCACATTTCCTTTGTTATCAATGCTGGCAGTTCCAGAGATATAAACGCGTCTGCGTTCGTCAAAATCTATGTAGCTGCCTCTTTCAAACCTTACACCATATTCGCTTGTTCTGTTGAGCTTATCAAGCGCATATAGATAATGAATCTGTTCAGCACGGATTCCTTTTATGGCAATAGCATTCATCTTGCAGAGTACCTTCGGATTGGCATCTCTTCCTCCTATACCTGTGCTTGAGATGAAATGGGTGTCGTTTGTGAGACCTTCTTCATCAAAGATATCGTTGCGTCCTTCTACAACACCTGCGTACTGATTGTCTATATCATTCACGTAAAGCCATGTGCGAAAACAATTATCTGCAAGGGTACATCCGTTTTCTTTCAGTATGTTGACATAGTTACTGAAAACCCTCTGTGTTTGCTCTAGTGAGCTTATTCCTTCTGCTTTATTATCTGTTGACCAAAGCTCGTCATATCCGTTGTGTGAGGCCTTAAACAGATGTTCATCAACCTTTAGGTTGGTTGTATTTGTCATTAGGATAGCCAGCATTGCAATCTTTGTTCCGTTCAATGGAGGCTGTTGTACGATAGATATCGCACACTCTTTATCTTTGATAGCTTTATCTAATACAGATTTCTGATTTGCAGCATCACTAAGAAAGAAATTGATGAAAACAGGTTTGGCTTCACTAAGGTGTTGAAGTTGAGAATAGAAATTACTCTTTGTGATATCTTTATATTTTTCAAGAATTCTATCTTGTTGTTCTTTATAAGTCAATGTGTCATCGGTCAATGATAGCATTAAATAGTATTCATTGACTCCGTTTGTACTTTCGAATTTGTAGAGTTTAACAAGGGTGTTGTCGTATATTATCGACAAAGTATTTTCGCTCATTTCTGTTTAGGTTTTAATACTGCAAAGTTCGCAAAATTATTCCGACTTTGCAAATCTTTAATTCTATTTTTAGGGCATTTGAAGAATAATCATTGGTTTTAGGTATTGAAGATTTTAGGGTTTATAATTACGAATCATCATTTTTAGGTATTTGGTATTTTCTGGAAAAAGGTTATCTTTGCAAACGAAACATTATATAATTAAGGTAAGCGGATATGAAGAATCAGAAAATGTATGAGTCGGATGATAAAATGATTAGTATCATCCGTGATAATTATGATATCTTGCAAAGTCTTGGAAGTTTTGGCATCAGCTTAGGTTTCGGTGACAAGACAGTAAAGGAGGTTTGCGAGGAACAGAATGTTGATACCTATACATTCCTGGCAGTTGTCAACTTCACCATAAATGGTTATGGCGATATTGATGATGTCAACCTGTTATCAATTCCGACCCTTATGCATTATTTGAAGGCCTCTCACGATTATTATCTTGAGTTTCAGCTACCCTTTATCAGAAAAGAACTTGTTGCAGCCTTAGATGAAACAAATAATCTGGCTCGCTTGATTCTTCGACTTTATGATGAGTATGCACATAGTGTAACCAATCATATGAAGTATGAGGAGAAAACAGTTTTTCCTTATGTTCAAGAACTGCTGGATGGGAATGCGCCTATCAATTACGATATTGAAACTTTCTCAAAGCATCATACTCAGACAGATGTCAAATTGAAGGAGTTGAAAAATATTATTATCAAATATCTTCCTAGCGATGGCTTGCATAATAATCAGCTTACCGCAACTCTTTATGATATCTACAACAATGAAACTTGGTTGAATCAGCACGCTAGGGTGGAGGATGAAATTTTTATTCCTGTTATTAGGAAGTTGGAGATGAAGCGTAAACAGAATGATGTAAGTATGAAGATATCGAATATGATAAATACTTCTGATGAGGCTTTAAGTGAACGCGAAAAGGATGTGATTATTAGTCTTGTTCAAGGAATGTCGAATAAGGAAATAGCCGACCATCTTTTCATCAGCACAAATACAGTTATTACGCATCGTCGCAATATAGCCAAGAAGTTACAGATACATTCCCCTGCAGGACTTACAATCTATGCTATAGTGAATAATCTAGTTGATATTTCCTCAGTTAAACTGTAGGAAATATCAAATCTTGTTTATATCTACATATCCGTGCATTACTGCATAAATGGTAAGTGCGGATACTGTTTTCAGCTTAAGTTTCTCCTGAATATTCTTTCGGTGTGTGATGACAGTTGTCAAACCAATATTCAGCATATCCGCGATTTCTTTATTTATTTTCCCTTGTGCAACCAGCGACAGTACCTCGATTTCGCGGTCGGAAAGCAATTTTGCCTTTTCGCTCTTTGGCATTTCAGGAAGATTCCTACCATGAGAATGTCCATATTGTTCTAATTGCAAAAGTGCTTTCACGAGTTCACCTTCAGGGATATTTACACTTAAACATCTAAAGTCCTTCATCTGAGAATTAGGATCGTTAGAGGTCGTAAGTACAATAGTTGTATGTCGATGCTCGTAGAAGAAATTACGGTTCTCTATAGCAATGTTTGTTGCAACAAAATAATGAACATAACTTTCAGGTTCTTTCGTCATTAGTTCCTCGAAGGAATTGAAGGTATGAATCTCCATAATAGGCATTACGTCCTCAAGCATCTGCTTGAGGCCGATCATCGCTAAGGTGTTGTTGTCAACAATTGCAAATTTTGGTCTGCCGTTCATTTGTTCTTATTTGTTTTATTTTACATAAATGCAGTGAAAAGAGAGCCAAACCATCCTAGATGACGCTTGAATGGAGTTCGCCATTTCTTCCAACTTTCCTCAGTCAATAGGAAACAGTCTTTCTTTTCCTCATTAAACATATTACTGAGTTGCTTAGTGGTGTAAGGGTCTATGATGACAGCATTTGCCTCACGATCCCATCTCATACTTCTTGCGTCAAGATTGGCTGAGCCAACTGTACAGAACTTGCCATCTACCATGATAATCTTAGTGTGATGGAATCCTGGCTTGAACATCCATAGCTTACAGCCTGCCTTCATCAGGTTGTGTGCATTATAGAAGCCCACATCTGGTGTCAATGGTATGTCGCTCTTCACACTCAGCATAATCTCTACCTTTACACCTCTTTTTACAGCCTTCTTCAGCGCTTTTTTTATCTTACGATTCAATGTGAAGTAAGGGTTGATAATCTTGATGCTGTCTTTCGCATCATTTATAGCATTCAAATAGAAATAGCGAATAATATCGCTGTTTGAGTGTGGCTCCCTATTGATGATACCAACCGTCTTCTTGTAAGCTGTTGGAGTTACATCTGGCTTCAAGTTCTCGAAGTAATTCTCCTTTCTAGCTCTCCAATATTTAGGAGCATGAACATCCTGTCCACTTGCGATTTTCCACATGCGCAGGAAGATTCGCTGTAAGGTGTTTACTTCGTCGCCATCTATTCGGCAATGCATATCGTGCCAGCTTCCAACTACTTCAGTACCTTTAATATAGTAATCGGCAACATTCATGCCTCCAGTATAGGCAATACATCCGTCGATAATTACAATCTTACGATGATCTCGGTTGAAGAGATCGTCAATGAAAGGAAATCCCACAGGATTATATTCATATATCTCAATTCCATAGCTTCGAATCTTCTTGATGTCTTGCTTGCGCATTGGCTGATTGTTAGAGGAATTGCCAAATCCATCGAAGACTAGTCGAACTTCTACTCCTTGTTGAGCTTTAGGAGCGAGATGCTTGATAAGCTCACGGTTGATAGAGTCGTTTCTGAAGTTGAAATACTCCATGTGGATGCTGCTCTTCGCATTATCGATTGCTTTAAAGAGGTCATCGAATTTCTCCTGTCCGTTCATCAATAAAGTTACTGAGTTGTTGTGGGAGAATTTGATGCCTTTGGCACGGAGTTGAGAAACGATCATAGAATCGGCCCCCATCTCTGTTTCCTCCTTTTGAGAGGAAGGGTTGATTTCTGTTGTTGCTGTTTTTTCTTCTGCAGCAGTTGTAATATTTAATCCTGTTATGCAGTATAAAAATGCTGCTAATAATAATTTATATCTCATAATAAAGTCCACCTCTGTCTCCTTCCGAGGGGAGGAGGGGTAGATATTCTTTTTTTATAGTTTGCTGTTCCTATGGCTTATTTTATGGTAGTCAAGCCTTTCCTCACTTTGGGGTGAATCTGGAGATGGGTTAAATCATACAAGCATAATGATCGACTATACCCATGAGGTGCTTGTCCTTATCAACAACAAGTACGGTATGAATACGATACTTGTGCATAATGCGTTGGATTTCTGTGATCTTTGTGGTTGGATTGACAAGCTTTGGTTCTCTTGTCATAATCTCGCTTACGGTATGGTCGAAGAATTTCTCCTTCCATCTTTCCATAGCTCTTCGGATATCGCCATCTGTAATCAGACCAATAACCTTATCATCTTCCAAGGATACACCAAGACCCAACTGGCCTTTACTTACCTTTATAATAGCATCGCCAAGCGTCATATCCTGTGGAATAACAGGCAATTCGTCTTTCTTCATAACATCCTCGGCCATTGTCAGCAGTCGTTTGCCAAGTTCTCCTCCCGGGTGGAATTGTGCAAAGTCGCGTGGCTTGAAATCACGAATCTTCATCAAAGCTATTGCGATTGCATCTCCCATTGCGAGAGCTGCAGTAGTACTGCTGGTTGGAGCCAGGTTGAGTGGACATGCTTCCTTATCAACATGAACCTTGATGTGTGCGATGCTATGTTTGGCAAGCAATGAGTTAGGATTTCCTGTCATCGAGATGATAGGGATGTTCATGTGGAGAACAATAGGGACGAAACGAAGCAGTTCGTCAGTCTGTCCACTATTTGAAAGTGCCAGCAATACATCATCTGGCTGCAGAACTCCCAAATCGCCATGATAAACGTCGAGAGGATTGATGAAGAATGCTGGGGTACCCGTTGAGGAAAGGGTAGCAGCAATCTTGGCACCAATATTACCCGATTTTCCTACACCTGTAACAACAATCTTTCCCTTGCAGTTGTACATCATCTCAACGGCTTTCTTGAATCCGTCATCCATGGTTGGGATAAGGTCAAGAATTGCCTGAGCCTCATCTCGGAGAGCTTGCTCTCCATATTGTAATGAATTGTCTATCTTCTCCTTTGTACTCATTTCTTCAGTTCTTCAATAAGACTTTCAAGCTTGTTCAACTCAAGCATATTGGCAGCGTCCGATTTTCCCCTGTCAGGGTCAGGATGCACTTCAAAGAAATAGCCGGTAGCTCCAAATGCCTTTGCTGCTAGTGCCATACTAGGAACAAAGCGGCGGTCGCCCACAGTTTTTCCTTCACCAGCACTTGGTCGCTGAACGCTATGTGTGCAGTCCATAATGACAGTTGGCACAATTTCCTTCATATCTGGAATATTGCGGAAATCCACTACCAGATTGTTGTAGCCAAAACTATTTCCTCTTTCGGTGAGCCAAACTTCCTTGGCGCCACTGTCCTGTGCTTTCTCTACAGGATATTTCATATCTCGTCCACTCAGGAATTGAGCTTTCTTGATATTTACAACCTTGCCTGTTTTGGCAGCAGCCACTAATAAATCTGTCTGTCGGCAGAGGAAAGCTGGAATCTGCAAAACATCAGCTACTTGTCCTGCAGGCTCTGCCTGCCAAGCCTCGTGAATATCCGTAAGGATTTTCAATCCATACTTCTCCTTGATATCTGACAGCATTTGCAGACCTTTCTCGATACCTGGACCTCTGAATGAACTCAGAGAGGTTCGATTAGCCTTGTCAAATGATGATTTGAAAATAATATCTGTTCCTAGTTTCTTGTTGATGCGAACCAATTCCTGAGCTACTGTTTCCAGTAGCTCCATAGATTCGATCACGCAAGGTCCTGCAATTAGCTTCATTTTATTTCTTAATTAATCATCTTCACCGTCAGCATCCTCAGCATCTTCTGCGTCGTCAGCCTCGTCATCGTATTCATTCTTTTCTAAAGGGGCGTAAGTGCCGCTTATTTCATCCTTCAAGGCCTTCTTTTCCTCTTCAGTCATTACTGAGTTCTTGGTCGAAGGAGTCTTAATGGTTACCTCACGCTGTGGGAATGGAATCTCAATACCATGCTCGTTGAAGATGTCGTAGATTGTTTCCATAATCTTGCCATCGTCGGCATATTGTGTGAGTACGTTCACCCAAACGAGAATCTTCAAGGTGATGCAGCTGTCGTCGAAACTCTTCAGTACTACCTTCACACCCTTCTCGTGATAGATACAGTCGAGACCCATCAGTTCATCAATCAAGAGTTTCTTTACCTCGGCAACGTTGGTACCATAAGCAACACCCACTTCGAGGATGTCGAGCTCATAGCCATGATTGCGAGTCATATTCTTGTAGTTCTTGGTGAAGAGCTGTGAATTCTGGAATGCGATAACAGCACCATCTGTAGCATCAATCATTGTTGAAGTATAGCTGATTTTGCTCACACGTCCTCTTACGCCATCGCAGATAATGTAGTCGCCAAGCTTAATACGACCAGCCATCAGGGATATACCATAGTAGATGTTCTCAAGAATATCCTTCATGGCGAAACCGATACCGGTAGAGAGACCTGTTGAAACATAAACGAACCATGTTGAACTGATGTGGCAAATCTTGATACTTGTCAGTAACCAGAGACCCCATACTAATACCTGCATCACATTTTTGGTCATCATATATTTACTGTCGGCAGTGGATGGGTCGTTTGTCTCAAATCTAATCCTTAATCCTTCACATACTGTAGAGTTGAGGTATTTAAAGAGAATCCACAAACTCACAACCCATGTGATGTCGATGAGACTGAATGCGATGATATCACTGATTTTCAATTTGTAGTTGAAAATATCCATAGTGGTATCACTCAGGTTGAAAATATCGGCAGCCCAATAGATGGATATCAAAATAGAGAGTACTCCGATGATAGGAATTATTACTTCCTGTACTAGGCGGTACAACCACTTCTTGTGCAAAGCCAACTGGTCATAATTGTGCCTTTTTGCATAGTCGTCCAAACAGTCACGCAGACAAGTAAGGGTTAAGATGCAGGTAAGCAACATTGTCCACCAGGTAAGTAGCATTACGCTCAACAGAATGTATCCAATCAGTGAAGCAATTACTGATGCTATGAAAATGCCAAGCGAAACGTTCGAATAGAACATATCGATTTTTGGTACCTTTCGGCGTAATTTCCATGTCATATGGAACTGCCAGATAGAGCACAGTATCAAGATTGGAGGGAATATTAGTGAGAGCAATGCATTAGGGATCAGCACAATGCGGAATGCAATCACCAGAAAGGTGATGGCTAGCAGAGGTAAATAGATTCTGTAGGCATTCTTGATTTGTTCACCACTTACGCGAATCAGTAAAGAGAATAAAATGACACCCTGAAGCCAAGCATATTCTACCAAAAGGTTGCTCGACATAATGATGAAGTTCTGCTTTACCACCATTCGGATGATTCCCAGGATTATAGCAAACGTCACAATTGTCATTGCGCTCATAATGCTGCTTCTCTTCTCCAGGAATTTTTCCTGTATATTTTGGAACTTACCCAACCTCATCAAACGGGTAACGATGATGCGTATTGTGATGAAATTCAACACAATGGAGATAAGCATATATACACCTATCAGCATGAACAAGAAAAAGATGACACGAACATCCCATTGTGAGACAATAGACTTGTTGAGGTTGCCGACAGGTTTGTACTTTTCGCTAACCGATTGTGTCATCTCTCGAATGTTCTGACCAAGTTCGAGAAGAATTTTAGGATAGTTGTCGCCTTTGTTGTTGAAGATATGTCCTTGAATATCAGCATATCGCTTTATCGCATAGTCGTTGAGCCCTTTCAGTCGAGCTTCGAAAATGTTGTAGATGCGTTGGTAATCCTCAGTTTGAGTTTGTCCTTCCTTGAGTTGTCGGCGGATGTTTGCAGCCAAAGTAAGGCAGACGTTTCGGTTCATTGCCGCATTTTTGCTGAGGAATCTAGTCTCCATATTCGACAGATTGTCCATCAGCGAATCAAAGCGAGCAACTTCCTGGTTGTTTTCCTTGATCATCCGACGGAAAGGAGCAGTCTTTTGCTGGAAATCACTGTATAGCTCAGTGGCCTGACTGCAGGCATAGGCCATATCGAAGATATATCCATTCTTCTGTGAATAAAGCATAAGAGAAATCTCGTTGCTTTGCTCGTTGATGGTTTTAAGCTCTTTAATAATTTCCTGCTGCTGCTTTTTCAAGCCCTTGTTCTGCTCTTCCAAGTTGAGGTGATATTGCGTCAGCTCCGTGCGCAGAATGTAGAGGGTGGTGTCAAGGTTTGCCTCCTTGAGCACTGCATCGCTAGGCAGCACAAAAGCCACCAGGGCAAATATTACGAATAATATTCTTTTCATATACCTTATTAAAATAAATTAGTGGTTGCAAAGATACGAAAAAGTTGAGAGTTTATGCTTTATAGTTTACAGTTTTTTGCTAACTTTGCCCAAAAATTAAGCTAAATCAATGATTTTAATAGCAGATAGCGGTAGCACCAAAACAGATTGGGCATTGGTGGATGATTCCACAGTGCTGACAAGGATTAAGACACAGGGTATTAATCCCTTTCATCAGGATGAGGAGAAAATTCGTCAGATTGTCTCTTCTGAACTACTTCCTTCGCTTGACAAAGTGAGTGAGGGTAGGGGGATTTCTGCCCTTTATTTCTATGGAAGTGGCTGTACGCCTGAAATGGGTGAAGGTCTTAGGAAAATACTTGTCGATTATTTCCCAGATACACGTGAGATTGAATGTAACGGTGATTTGCTTGCTGCTGCCCGTGCTGTATGCGGACGTAATGCCGGAATTGCTTGTATATTAGGTACTGGCGCGAATAGTTGCCTCTATGATGGTACGAAGATTATCGCCAACACGCCACCGCTCGGATATATTCTTGGTGATGAGGGTAGTGGCGCTGTGCTAGGAAAATTATTTATGAATGGGATCTTTAAGGGCTTTCTTCCTGAGAAACTTAAAAACGAGTATCTAGAGTGGGCAGGTCTTACTTATGCCGATGTCATTCGAAAGGTGTATCGTGAGCCTTTGGCAAACCGATTCCTGGCAAAGACTGCCAATTTCATCGCCTCTCATCTAGACGAGGAACCATTATTGGCGCAAATGGTAGAGGATAATTTCCGAAGTTTCTTTGATAAGAACTTGGTGCAATACGAACAAGTGCTTGAGCAGAAGGAATATTCAATGCTCAATGTACAATGCTCAAAGAAAAAGGTGGGTTTTGTGGGAGGAATCTCCTATCAGTTCTCAGCTCAGTTAAAGAAAATAGCCAATGAGAAAGGTTATGAGGTGAACATGATAATGAAGTCACCTATCGACGGTCTCATTGGCTATCATTCTTGATATTAGTATCCATAAGCAGCGCGAGCCATGTCGATCTGCTTCTGCTTGTACTCTCTTTCTTCCTGCTTAATCTCCTTGGCTCTTTGTTCTCTGTAGATAACAAACTGCCTTGGTGACAGGACTTTTTTCAGACTCTGTTCGTAATCTTTCTGGGTTGCATTCCATTTGTCTCCAGAATTCTGGAAATCATAATTGATATCTTCGATTGCCCATTTCTGGCTATCAGAGAGTTTCAACTTCTTGGCTATTTTCTGAGACATTGGAGTGAAATCCGCTGCAGAAAGAGCTGTCGAAATCATCAATGCAATGAGTGAAATAATAAGATGTTTCATAAGTTTTTGCGTTTATTTATTACTATAAAATCTTTTTTCTTTTCGTTTGCTGTTGCAAAAGTAATCATTTTTCTATTCCCCGACAAATGTTTTTCTCCTTTTCTTTTATTTTTGTGTTCTTTTTAAGAACCATTTACATTGTGTTCGTATAACAATTTTTGTGTTATACCGTTATGCTATTTGGTAAACTCAAAAACTTTTTTTCAAAACTATTCACCTTTTCGCATAATATTTTTTTTTCAATAAAAAAGTTCCTCCATTTTTTGAGATAAGTCATTGTATATCTTTTCTTTAACTATGGAGGAACTTTTCAGGATTGAATAAATCAGTTTCTTCTTTACTTGAATAAGCCACCTGGAGATGTCAATCCATATAATTTTTCTATGAATGTGAACGACGGATGATATTATTGAAGTCTAATCTTCATTTCTGCTCTTAGGTGGTATGAGGTTTGATAAAATCCTTCGTCTGCCTCCAGGCAGATTATAGTCTGCCTAGAGGGCGATTATAGTCTGCCTAGAGGCAGACTTTCCGAAAGCTATGTTTTTACCTCATATTGGCTTTCTAAGCACTCTATATAAACCGTTTAAGAAATGATTATTTTCCATGAGTTGTAGTCATAAAGAAAAACAAAAAGTTCCTCCATTGTTAAACTAGTATATTTCAATTAATTAGCTTAAAATATGGAGGAACTTTTTTAGGTGTAACCTTTTTGCACCCTCAATAGGCTTTGTTATACCTTAATACCTATGTTTTTGAAACTCCTTAGACTTAGCAGATGTTGGATAATACGATGGCATGCTATTCTTTTATTATTGTTATATATTAGTACGTCTAGCTATTAATTTAATATGGAATAGGCCTTATAAAGTGCGAATTTAACACTAAAAGATTGCTAAGATAGTATCGAAAATGAGCAAAATAATACTAGCTTTTTTGATATTTCTTTTTTATCTTTGCAACCAGATGAACCTAACTTAGTTTGTTATATTTGAACCTAAATATCATTGAAGTTATAAAATTTAATACGCTTATGAAAAGATTTTTTACCCTAGTAATTGCTGCAGTTGCAGCTCTTTCTGTTAATGCTGCTGATTTGATTCCTACTAATTTTAATTCTTGGGATGCAAGTAAATGTACTATAGATGGTAAAACCATCACCTTCTCTGGTCAGTGGGCTGGTTGTGGCGCATG
>CAJOPE010000141.1 GCA_905236815.1 uncultured Prevotella sp.
CTTGTAACAAGTTGATTATCAATAGTTAAATAAAAATAAATATCTTCCAATTATTTGGAAAGCAACATAGAAGAGGGTATGCCACAAAACTATGCAGCAAAGCTATTAATCAAAAAGATTGAGGGATATTATTCCTCTGATTGATGGAGGCTAAACTCCAAAACAGACTGTAATAAACAATGTGAAACGGCCGTTTCACATTATGTGAAACGTTCGTTTAACATTATATGAAACAACCGTTTCACATTGTAGAAACTTGCCCTATGAACCTAGGAATGCTTAATTTTCGAGTGTGAATATCGTTCGAAATGAGTGAACACTAAGACTTACTATCAAGATAAAGGAGTTTATAGAAAACAATTTATGGACGAATAAAAGTCTTTGAGGAGAAAGCAAAAAGTCTATCATCCTAAAATAGTGGATGATAGACTTTTTTAATTTTCCTCTCAAAGAATGAGAATTAATATTTAAATGCAGAACCACCGAGGAATTCTCTCAACAACGAAGTTGGAGGTAGGTGATTCCACTCAATAGGCTTGAAATAACTGAGGAATTTCAACAGACGATAAGCCTCGGTATATTCCTCACAATTCTCAGGAACCTGCTCCAGCAAAGGCTCAGCCTGCTGTTTGATTACCGCCAGCTCATAGAGCATAGCTGTGTTGAACATTGCGTCCGCATTCTCCTGATAAGGGAAAATCCACTTGTTCTCACCCGCTCTTACGGATGGCCATCGATGGATAGTTTCCTGTGCGCTCACACCACGATACTTATAGTCGCGGATGATGCGACGAAGCAATCGGTTATCGGTGGTTGGAATATAGTTATGGTCGTCCAGAAGGATGGTGGTAAGCGCAGAAGCATAAACACGGAAAATCTGCTCGTCTGGAATCTGAGAGGTCAGCTCTGGATTCAAGGCATGAATACCCTCAACCACCAAAACATTATTAGGTTCCAGTTTGAGTTTCTTTCCACTCTTCTCGCTCATTCCCTTCTGGAAATTATATTTCGGCAATTCTACTTCCTCACCTCGGAAAAGTGCATTGAATTGCTCATTGATGAGGTCGAGGTTCAAGGCATAGATGCTCTCGTAGTCGTATTCGCCATTCTCATCCTTTGGCGTATGCTCGCGATTTACGAAATAGTCGTCGAGTGAGATCTGCAAAGGTTTGATGCCACAAGTGAGTAACTGAACAGAGAGACGCTTGCAGGTGGTGGTCTTTCCAGAGGAAGAAGGACCAGCCAGCAACACCAGTTTGATGCCCTTTCGGTTGGCGATTTCATCGGCAATCTGAGCAATCTTCTTCTCCTGAAGAGCCTCCGACAGGTTGATGATATCGGTAGAGTGACCATCCATCACCGCCTCGTTGAAATCACCTATCGTTCTCATTTCCAAAATCTTCTGCCAACGATGATGCTCCTTGAAAATCTCAAACATCTTATCCTGCTTGGTCATCTCAGGTAAAGTGCCTGGATCTTTGAGCGAAGGAATGCGAAGCAGCAATCCATCGTAGTATTTCTCAAGTCCGAAAAGATAAAGCTGCTTGGTGTTGGTGAGCAATGATCCGTAGTAGTAATCTACATAGTCATCCAGTTGATAATAAGTGGTATAGAGCTTGCCCGAACTCTCCAGCAGCTTCACTTTGGCGAGGTCGCCCTTTTCCTTGAAGAGAGCGATGGCATCCTCAGTAGGAACCACGAATCTTCGGATAGGATAGTGGGCATCCACAACCTCCTGCATACGCTTTCGGATGTTGTTGACATCCTCCAAGCCGACAGGGCGCCCCAGGTCGATATTGACATAGTAACCATTCGATACAGGAATATCGATCACCACCTTACTGTCTGGGTAGAGATCGTGAGCCGCCTTGCAGAGCACAAAGAAGAGCGTGCGGGTATAGTTGCGCGAGCCCGAAGCAGTATGCATATCCTGGAACTCCACATCCTTATTATTATAGAGACGATAATGAAGTCCCTCCACCTTATTATTTACTTTGGCAGAGATAGGACCATACTCCATTTCCAGATTAAATTCGTTAAAAACTTCATAAAGTGTGCTCCCGATTGGCACATTTTGAGTTTTTTTATTATTTTTGCAACGGATTTGTATTGTTTGTTTCATTTCACACACGTTTAATGTTAAAAGCTTAAATGCTTATTAATTGAATCGGATGTAAAAGTAGCAAATAAATATCAGATTTCCAAAAAAATATGGCATAACAATTTGAAAATTAATGGAGCCAATTCACATTTTAAAGATTATCGGCTCGCTGGCTCTCCTTATGTATGGTATGAAGGTGATGAGCGAGTCCCTACAAAAAATGGCTGGTTCACAGCTCCGACACGTTTTAGGAGCGATGACCACCAATCGAGTTTCTGGAGTCTTGACAGGTATGTTCACGACCGTTGCAGTGCAATCTTCTACCGCAACTACGGTAATGACCGTTTCCTTCGTCAATGCTGGTCTACTAACCCTGGTTCAAGCCATTTCTGTGATAATGGGTGCCAATATTGGTACAACCCTCACGGCTTGGATTATGTCGGCGGGATTTTCCTTTAACATAGTTGACTTTGTTTGGCCGACGTTCTTTATCGGCATCATCCTGATTTATTCTAAAAAGCGAAAGCTGATCGGTGATTTCATGTTTGGTCTTTCCTTTATGTTCCTTGGTTTGGGAACGCTTCGCCAAACAGGTATAGACATGGATCTTGGTCATAATCAGCACATTCTTCAGTTCCTTTCCAATTTTGATCCGGAGAGTTTCCTTACTACCATTCTTTTCTTGATTATCGGTAGTGTGCTCACGCTGATGGTGCAGTCTTCGGCTGCTATTATGGCAATCACCATGATTCTCTGTTCTTCAGGAGTTCTTCCTATCTATCAGGGAGTTGCATTGGTTTTGGGTGAGAATATCGGAACTACAGTTACCTCAAATTTGGCTGCTCTTACAGCCAATACGCCTGCCCGAAGAGCAGCGATGGCGCACATGGTGTTCAATGTGTTTGGTGTGATTTGGGTATTGTGCATTTTCAAGCCATTCATCAATTTAGTAAGCGGATGGGTAGGTTTTGATGTCGATATGACAAAGGCCGATCCTAACTTCCTTGCAAATACCGCCAAGTTGAGTTTCGTGCTTGCAGCATTCCATACCACCTTCAATGTTTCAAACACCTTAATTCTCATCTGGTTCATTCCTCAGTTGGAGAAGTTGGTTTCTTGGATTATCAAGCCAAAGGAGAACAAGGAGGACGAGGACTTCCGCTTGCGTTTCATTCAGGTGGGAATCATGCGTACTCCAGAGCTTTCTGTGCTGGAGGCTCAGAAGGAAATCGGAAGTTTTGGCGAGCGCATCCAGCGTATGTTCTCAATGGTACGCAGTTTGCTGGGCGATATGGATGATAAGAAGTTCGTGGAGGTTTATTCCCGCATTGAAAAGTATGAGGGTATCAGCGATAATATGGAGATCGAAATCGCCAAGTATCTCGATCAGGTGAGTGTGGCTCATCTGAGTGATGATACCAAGGGAAAGATCCGTGCGATGCTCCGCGAGATTTCCGAGATTGAGAGTATCGGTGACAGCTGTTTCAATATGGCCCGTACCATTAAGCGTAAGCGTGAGGGTAAAGAGGACTTTACAGAACAGCAGTATGAGCATATCCATCAGATGTTTGAACTCACAGATGATGCACTCACTCAGATGAATTATCTGTTTGCTCACGATAAGCAGCATCTGGATGTGAACCGCAGCTTCAATATCGAGAATGAGATCAACAACTTCCGCAATCAGCTGAAGACTCAGAATATTTCTGATATCAATAATCACCTCTATACTTATGGTATTGGTACCATGTATATGGATATTATCCAGGAGTGTGAGAAGCTTGGCGACTATGTGGTAAATGTTGTCGAGGCTAGAATGGGAACAAGAAAGCAGGAGGCATAAGCCTTTCATTCTTTCCACTGCCAAGGGGCAAAACTTCTTGGGGTAGGGGATATAAGAACAGGTAGTTATTTCTTTTTGAAATAGCTACCTGTTTTTTATTGCTTTATATCCAGCATTTCTCCCCCGCTCGCGGGGGAAATACCACGAGCAAGTTTTATCTGCTAATTTCTAATTAGCTTTGCAGCTTAATTTTGTGGCATACCCTCTCTCAGTCTCCCCCACGAGTGGGGGAGAAGCAATCTTTTAAAATATCGTTTTCTCGGAGTTTGCTAATTCACAAATTCTTGTTCTTCTCTTAGCTTTGTTAATTCATAAAAACTTGTTCTTTTCTTAGCTTTGTTAATTCGATAAATATCCAGCATTTCTCCCCCGCTCGCGGGGGAGATCAAAGAGAGGGTATGCCACGAGCAAGTTTTATTTGCTAATTTCTAATTAGCTTTGTAGTTTAATTTTGTGGCATACCCTCTCTCAGTCTCCCCCACGAGTGGGGGAGAAGCAATCTTTTAAAATATCGTTTTCTCTTAGCTTTGCTAATTCAAAAAATCTTTTTCTTTTCTTAGCTTTGCTAATTCGGTAAATATCCAGCATTTCCCCCGCTCGCGGGGGAGAAACAATCTTAATCCTCGAAATTATTCAGCCTAGAATATTTCATTTTTTTTGGAAGAGGCAGAGAGAAGCCCCAAAAGCTCTTTCATGCCCTCGCTTGCCCCTTTTTTGATGTGAGTAATATTATGATAGAAATTATCACTTTTCACATCATTTGGGTCGATGAGATATATCGGAATGTTAGGATCAGTATATTGAATCAATCC
>CAJOPE010000142.1 GCA_905236815.1 uncultured Prevotella sp.
ATGAAATAGAAAAGGATAAAACACCCCCAAACAGCGTTAAAGTAAAATAAAAAATAGCCAAATATTTGGTTTGCAACATAGAAGGGGGTGTTAACTGTTAACGCGTAACTCGTTAATTTTATTGATTCTTCTTAGAGAAAGTAGATAAACTCAGTAAGTCCTCTCGGTGATTTTGATCCGAGAGGATTTTCTTTATGTTATAATAGTATATATCTTATATTTATTATTATATAATATATTTATTATATATATTATGTTTATTAAATAATAAATATAATCTAATTCTCTAAAGGTATAAATAGTGGGGATGGGAAATAAGAGAATGAAAAATTGGAAAATTAACGAGTTACGCGTTAACAGTTAACACCCTTGCTGCTGATATGATAGAAAGATCATCTATGATCTCCCCCTCAAGTGAGGGGAGAAATTCTATATGTTTTTCAATTCGGCCCGAATTGCCTGCCATTTCAGCCTATATTGCTTATCAATTCGGCCCATTTTCAAGTTAAGCAATGCTATAAAAAAGTTAAGTCCGGAATTCCCTTGGGAACTCCGGACTTTTACGTTAGTATGTTATGAAAAATATGAGAGAATTGAAACTTCACAGTTTCATAAATTGTTTTGTTTTACTAAACATTGATTTTTTATAGAGAAAGCATAGAAATTTGTCTACTTTATAATGACGTTGCCTGGAGCTGCTGTAGCTGACTCGATGCTGCTCTGCTGCAGAGAGTCGATAGAAGCAGAATCTCCAAGAGCGACATTGGCACCTTTCTGGACTTGTTCCAGATTTTCGCCAGAATAGTTACTGTCGCTGTCAGAAGCCATTTGAGCAGCATTTCCAAGAGTTAGGAAAATCGCTACAACTGCAGCAGCCTTGAATAAAGGCATCAGTCTGCGACGCAAGGTAATCACCTTTGCCTTTGGCTTCTCTTCTTCGCCAATCATTGAAAGAATCTTCTGGTCGAATTCGTCATCCAATGTCTCTGCCTTCATAGCTTCCTGCTCATAGGCAAAAAGTGCTTTGTAAGGCAGAAGGTTTACTGGAAGTTCTTCCTGGCTAAAGAAGGTCTTGAGAATCTCCTCTTCCTCGAGAGTAGTCTCGCACTTCCAATAGCGCTCCAAAAGTTGTTCAATGTATTTATAGTCCATAATTGTCTAATTCTTTGTATTTATTCTTTATCGCCTGTCTTGCTCTGAAGATATTTACTTTTACCTGTTCCTCAGTCATATCAAGAATCTGGGCGATGTCCTTATAACTCTTTCCCTCGAAGTCTCGAAGCTGCATACAGCTCTTTTGTTTCTCGGGAAGTGCGTCAACGAGTTGCTTTATTTGGCTTATTTTGTCCGTCTGAAGCATTTTCTCGTAGGGATTGGATGAAGTGTCGGCTCTTTCAATTTGAATGTTCTCAAGCGAATCATTTTGGTTTTCCGCTTTCTTCAGGTGATCGAGGGAGAGGTTGTGGGCTATCTTGTAGCAATAGGCCTCTATCGAATCAATCTCCTGCCATTGTTCTCGATTGTTCCAGACTTTTATCAGTGTGTCCTGAACGATGTCCTCGGCTTCCTCTCGGTTGAGAGTAATGCGCATTGCCAATCTGAACAGTTTGTTCTTCAATGGCAGAACATCATTGCGAAAACTGATATCTTTCATCTGCTCTCTGATATTAACGACGACTGGGTTACAGGAAAGTTACAAAGAAATGTGACTTTCTCTAGTATTTAACTTATTTTTACGTTTGACTAGTAAAAATTACTAGTTTATGTTTTATTTCTGGATGATGGTTCCGTGCTTTCCGTCGATAGCTGTGGCAAGGGTGATAATCACCTGTTTCACGCCAGCATCTACGGCTGCAAGAGCATTTTCTATCTTTGGAATCATTCCGCCTCCGACGGTTCCGTCGGCTTTGTATTTCTCAAAATCGGCATGATTGATAGTGGCGATTACGCTCTCGTCATCATCTGGATTACTCAATACTCCTTTTTTTTCGAAGCTGTAGATTAGAGTGACATCATAGAAACGGGCAAGTGCCTTAGCGGTTTCTGATGCGATGGTGTCGGCATTGGTGTTGAGGATGTTTCCCTCTCCATCATGTGTCAATGGGGCCATTACTGGAAATAGTCCTTGCTCGAGAATGTTGCGAAGCTCGAAGCCGTTTACTCTCTCCACATCGCCTACATATCCAAAATCTACTCCATCTTTCAAAGGACGCTTATGACTATGGATGACATCCATGTCGGCTCCCGTCAGACCGATGGCGTTGATGCCTTTTGCTTGGAGTTTGGCAACGATATTCTTGTTTACTAAACCGCCATAGACCATTGTCACAACTTCGAGCATATCTGCATCTGTGATGCGTCGGCCATTTACCATCTTGCTCTCTATGCCCAGGGATGCTGCAACTTTAGTGGCTCTGCGGCCTCCTCCATGTACCAACACCTTTGGACCTTCGATAGCGGAAAAATCAGTTAGCAACTGGTTGAGCTGTTCTGCATCTTCTACGATGGCTCCCCCCACTTTTACTACAGTAAGTTTCTTTTTCATCTTCTCTCTTATTATTAAATATGAATCTCTGGTTGATGATATCTTCATATTTTGAAGAATCCCCATTTGGGGGAGTATCTCAACTCAGAGAATTCACAATCTCAAATCTTTAATCCACAATCAATCCTACTCTAGATAGGTATATCCGTAGAGTCCTGATTTATAGTTGCTGAGGAATTCTTTTCCCTCGGCAAGAGAAATCTTTCCTTGCTTAACGCCCTTGGTTACCCACTGTTCGAGCTGGCGGACAAGTTTCTTTGGATTATACTGTACATATTCCAGTACTTCCTCTACAGTCTCTCCATCGATAATCTGCTCTATGTTATAGGTACCATTCTTCACGGTGATGTGTGCTGCATTGGTATCGCCAAAGAGGTTGTGCATATCGCCAAGAATCTCCTGATAAGCTCCAACAAGGAACACACCCATATAGTAAGGTTCATCTTTTTTCAGGGTATGAACAGGCAGTACATTTCCCTGGGAACCGTTTACGGCAAAGTTGGCAACTTTACCATCGCTGTCGCAGGTGATGTCTTGAATGGTGCAGTTTCGGGTTGGACGTTCGTTCAAGCGCTGAATAGGCATGATTGGGAACAACTGGTCGATACCCCAGCAATCTGGCAAACTCTGGAAGAGTGAGAAGTTACAGAAGTATTTGTCGGCCAATAGTTTGTCGAGACCTCTCAACTCCTCTGGCATATGCTTCATCGACTTTGCGATAGAGTTGATTTCGTGACAGACACTCCAGTACATTGACTCGATCTCTGCACGTGTCTTCAGGTCAACCATTCCGTGGGCAAACATATCCAGACAGTCCTCTCGAATCTGATCGGCATCGTGCCAGTCCTCGAGCATAGATTTCGGATTCAAATTGTCCCAAATCTCGTAGAGGTCTTTTACCAACTGGTGATCGCTTTCCTTTGCCTCAAACTCCTCAGGCATCTCAGGAAGAGAGGCTGCTCCCAGTACATCGAGCACCAATACAGAGTGATGAGCAGAAAGACTTCTACCACTCTCGGTGATGATGTTTGGATGAGGAATCTCATTCTTGTTGGCAATTTCTGTGAAAGCGTATACACAGTCGTTGATATACTCCTGAATAGAGTAGTTGACAGAACTTTCACTATTTGAAGAGCGAGTTCCATCGTAGTCGACACCCAATCCACCACCACAGTCAACAAACTCGATGTTATAGCCCATTTTTCGGAGGTTGGCATAATATTGAGCAGCCTCGGTAAGAGCATTCTGGATGCGTCGGATCTTTGTAATCTGACTTCCAATGTGGAAGTGAATGAGTTTGACGCAATCGTGAAGATCGGCTTCATCAAGCATATTGAGCGCCTGAAGCAGTTCGTATGGTGTTAAGCCAAACTTGGATGCATCACCTCCACTCTCAGCCCATTTGCCTGAGCCAGAAGAGGCAAGTTTGATGCGGATACCGATATTTGGCTTTACATTTAATCGTTTAGCAGTTCGGCTGATCACCTCAATTTCATTGAGCTTCTCAACCACAATGAAGATGCGCTTGCCCAGTTTCTGTGCAAGCATAGCAAGTTCGATATAGCTCTCATCCTTATAACCATTGCAGATGATGAGAGAATCGCT
This sequence comes from uncultured Prevotella sp., assembly GCA_905236815.1. GTDB lineage: Bacteria > Bacteroidota > Bacteroidia > Bacteroidales > Bacteroidaceae > Prevotella. Next base: position 4,151 of record CAJOPE010000142.1, read on the forward strand.
CTTGCATTGAACCGAGATAACAGCATGAAGTTCAGGCTTGGAACCAGCTTCAAGACCAAGGTTGAATTTCTGGCCGTGAGAAATCATCTCGCTAACCACAGGTTCCATTTGATTCACCTTAATAGGGTAGATGGTGAAAGTTTCTCCCTTGAAATCGTATTCCTGACGAGCTTTTTCGTAGCAGGAAGCCATCTTCTCGATGCGGTTGTCAAGAATGTCTGGGAAACGGAGTAGTACAGGAGGAGTAATGTCGCGAAGTGCAAGCTCGTCCATTACATCACGCAAGTCGATTTGTGTGTTGTCCTTACAAGGAGATACATAGGCGTCTCCTTTCTCGTTGATGCCAAAATAAGAGGTTCCCCAACCGTTTATGTTGTAGAGTTCCTTTGAGTCGTCAATAGTCCATTTCTTCATATCCCAAGAAGTTCTTTTGCTTTTGCTACTGATATTTTTATTTTATCGAAATTGTCCATTAAATTCACGTCGAGTATTTTCTTCGCCTTGCTGTAGAAAGGTTCGCGCTTCTCCAGTTGCTCCCTGATGAAGACTTTCACTTCTTCCTCTGTTTTGTTGAGCAGAAGAGGACGAACACTCTTTCCCATCTTCAGGTGTCCATAGAGAACCTCAGGAGTAGCTTTCAGATAAAGGGTTTCCCCCATTTCATTCATATACTCCATATTGTCGAAGAAGCAAGGAGTGCCACCACCACAACTGATGATGACATTCTCGAATTCTCCTACTTCATGTAGCATATTATGCTCAATCTTTCGGAATCCTTCCTCGCCCGACTCGTCAAAAATCTGCTTGACGGTTTTTCTCATTCTTGCCTCGATATACCAGTCGAGGTCATAAAATTCCTTGTTTAATTCTTTGGCGAGAGCCTTTCCGACTGTAGTCTTTCCGGCTCCCATATATCCGATAATAAAAATACGCGCAGGCATCTTCTATTTTTTATTTCTTTACTCTTTTACGGGTTTTAGGCTCTGGAGCCTTTTCGATGATTTCCTTGCATTGCTCGTAGGTGAGTTCTGCAGCCTTCTCGTGCAAGGCCTTTGGCATACGGTAGTTCTTGCCATCGTAGGCAATGTATGGGCCATAGCGGCCATTGAGGATTTCCATCTTCTCGTCTTCCTCAAACTGCTTGATATGGCGTTTCTCTTCCTGCTCGCGCTTCTGGATGATAAGTTCGATGGCCTCCTCGATGTTGATGGTTAGAGGATCGAGTTCCTTTGGAATAGATACATATTTCTTATTATGAAGCACGTATGGGCCAAATCTTCCAGCGCCTACAGTTACGTTGCTGCCTTCATACTCGCCAAGTTCGCGAGGAAGTTTGAAGAGCTCCAATGCTTCTTCAAGTGTTATGGTCTCGATGCTCTTGTCCTTTGGCATCTGGGAGAATCTTGGCTTATCCTCGTCGTCGGCTGAACCAATCTGTACGACAGGACCAAAGCGTCCAATCTTCACGAATACAGGCTTATTGGTCTTAGGATCGATACCCAACTGGCGCTCGCCAGCCTTGTGCTCGCTTCTCTCCTTCATAACCTCATCCACAACTGGCTCGAAACCCTTGTCGAATTTCTTCATCCACTTGTTCCATTCCTCTTTACCTTCGGCGATATCATCAAACTTCTGCTCAACGTGAGCGGTGAAGTTATAGTCCATAATATCTGGGAAGTGCTCCATCAGGAAGTCGTTCACAACAGTACCGATATCGGTAGGAATGAGCTTGCCCTTCTCAGAGCCAGCCATTTCCTTCTTTACCTTCTCGGTAACCTTGATACCCTTAAGGGTGTCGATGGTGTAGGCTCTTTCCTCACCCTTCTTGTCACCCTTCTGAACGTATTCACGTTGCTGGATGGTGCTGATGGTTGGAGCATAGGTAGATGGACGGCCGATACCCAACTCCTCGAGTTTGTGTACCAGACTAGCTTCGGTATATCTCAAAGGACCCTGTGAGAAACGCTCTGTTGCAGTAATCTCTCTGCGCTGAAGCTCGTCACCCTCCTTCATTGCAGGAAGTGAACGAGAGTAGTCCTCAGAGTTGCTTTCCTCATCATCGGTAGACTCACGATAAACCTTAAGGAAGCCGTCGAAAGCAATTACCTCACCATTGGCGATGAACTTCTCGCTTGAGTTGTCGATAGCAATAGTAGCTGTGGTTTTCTCAATCTGTGCATCTGCCATCTGAGAGGCTGCTGTACGCTTCCAAATCAGATCGTAGAGACGCTTCTCCTGAGAAGTTCCATCTACTTCTATATTATCCATATAGGTAGGACGGATAGCCTCGTGAGCTTCCTGAGCACCCTTTGAATGAGTAGTATAATTGCGAGACTTGCTGTATTCCTTACCCCAGAGACGAATGATTTCATCCTTGCTGGTGTTAATGGCCAACTGAGAAAGGTTTACACTATCGGTACGCATATAGGTGATCTTACCGGCTTCGTAGAGTCGCTGAGCCACCATCATGGTCTGACTTACTGTGAATCCTAGCTTTCTAGCTGCTTCCTGCTGAAGTGTAGAAGTAGTGAAAGGAGGAGCTGGAGTACGCTTTAATGGCTTTTTGTTGACAGCCTCGATAGAGAACTTTGCCTCCTTACATTTCTCAAGGAAAGCAGCTACCTCTTCGTGTGTACTGAAACGCTTGTCGAGTTCTGCCTTCACCTCTGATGCGCTACCATCTGGAGCGATAAGTGCGAAGATTGCATTTACTCTATAATAAGGTTCGGTCTGGAACTTCTGGATTTCGCGTTCGCGCTCTACAATAAGGCGAACAGCTACACTCTGTACACGGCCGGCTGAAAGAGCTGGCTTCACCTTTCTCCAAAGAACAGGTGAAAGTTTGAAACCTACAATACGGTCGAGCACTCGTCGTGCCTGTTGAGCATTGACGAGATTCATATCTAAATGACGAGGAGTCTTGATAGCTTCAAGAATAGCCGATTTTGTAATCTCATGGAAAACAATTCTGCTTGTTTTTTCTTCATCCAGTCCGAGTACTTCGCAAAGGTGCCATGAAATAGCTTCTCCCTCGCGGTCCTCATCGGATGCTAACCAGATTTTATCTGCCTTCTTAGCACTTGACTTGAGTTCACTCACGAGTTTCTTCTTCTCGTCAGGAATCTCGTAGTCTGGTTCCATAGTCTTCTCGTCTATGCTGAGTTCTTTCTTTTTTAAGTCACGGATATGGCCATAGGAGGACATAACCTTAAAGTCATCCCCTAAAAATTTCTGAATTGTCTTAGCCTTCGCAGGGCTCTCGACGATAACCAAATTTTCTTGCATAATCGCTATATGTTCAATTTTAGTTCGCAAAAGTAAACAAAGTTTTTGCTCTTACCTTATTATATAGGGGAAAATTTAGGATTTTTAATATTTTTAGCTGAGGTTAGGATTTGGTATGCCTATTTTGATTTAGAATCATACTGGATGTTAACTGTTAACTTGTAACTCGTTAATTTTTGATTAATCAGTCTTTAATAATGTGAGAGCCTTCAAACAAAAATCCCATCTGATTTCTATTCAGATGGGATTTCTATTTATAAATAAAGAATTATTGATTCTGTTCTGCTAAGAACTTCATAAGTCCTTGCTTGATAGAGCGTAACCCGAATAGTTCAGGGTTAATCTTATCAAGTGCTATCCACTGATATTCTTCTGCATCATCCATAGCCACAACCTTGCTCAGGTCTTCCACCTTACAACGATAGAACATATCGAGGGTATGGATAATCATCTCACTGTAGCGATAGAGATTTGGCAGGCTGAAGAGATATTTCACAGAAGCTACCTCTAATCCTGTTTCCTCTTTCACTTCACGAATTACGCCTTCCTCACCAGTCTCCTCCATGTCCACAAAGCCTCCTGGAAGGTCGAGTGTACCTTTGGCTGGCTCATTCTTACGCTTAACGACAAGTAGTTCGTTCTTCTCATTGATGATGAGCGCTACTGTTGCCGAACTTGGGTTGGCGTAATAGGTGAATCCACAGTCCTTGCATTTCTTGCTTTTGAAGTTGTTGATTTCAAAATGCTCGGAACCGCAAACTGGACAATATTTGAATTTATCGAGTGGATGCATTGTTTTTACCAGTTATCTGTTCGGAAAGGGAATAATGGAAGGTTGGCTTGATTACCAAGATTTCCAAAGTCGAAGTTATGGAAGCTATAGCGAACAGCTACTGGATTCTTTACTTCAGGACAAGATACGGCGATAGTTTCATTCAAGTCGCTTCCCTCTGGTTTCCAGAAGTGAACGGCATTTGCCTTGTGGAAAACCTTGTCGGCTCCTGCCACCTCAAATCCCTGGATATCGCCAAAGCGATTGATGCCTTCATAGGTGTTTGCCAATCGGATATAGCAGGTGTCGCCAACAATCTTCATGGATTTATACTCAGGACTATAGCACATTAGATTCTTCATGCCATACTGCTCGTTGAGGGCGAGATAAGCTAATCTGCGGCCTACAGGCTTCTTCTGAGTAGGGTGGATCTGGTCGATCTCGTATGGATAAACCAAATCGTCTGTGCAGACAATACCACTATTTGGAATCACCTTGGATGCATTAAACTGCTGTTCGCGAAGGCGAGGAGCCCAGTCTCCCTTAGGATCACCATTGATATAAGGAGCTATCTGAACGAAATAGAAAGGAACCTCTCCACACTTGAAATCTCTACGCCATTGCTCTACGAGAAGCTTCAGACGACTGGTGTATTGGCCTGCAGGATCGCCTACGTTGGAACAACCCTGATAGAAGATGATGCCCTTTATGCTATAGTTGAGAATAGGGTGGAAAGTACCATTTCCCCAAACCAAAGTGCGCTGATAGTCAGTTGCGAACTGTTTGACAATGCCAGCAGTATCAGTTGGCTCATTGGTGTATTTTTTCAAATTATCCTCATCAAGCCAACTTTCCACACGTGAACCTCCTTTGTTGGCAAGAATCAGTCCAACGGGAATGTTCAGTGCCTTGTTCACAGCCTGAGCAAAGAAATATCCTGTGGCAGAGCATTCACCCACTGTAGATGGGTTGATTTCATCCCAATGGCAGTTGGCGTCCTCAAGAGGCTTCATACTCATAACACTAGGAATCTTCACATAATGGATACCCTTATAATCACTAGCATTAATTACCTCATCATTATATCCCTGTACAGGACAATTGTTGAAGCCTTTTACCGGCATTTCCATATTGCTCTGGCCAGCACATACCCACACTTCTCCTGAGAGAACATTGTTGATAGTCACCTTGTCACCATCATCGAAAGTGATGGAAAGCGGATCATAGCTCGCTTTTGGTGTCTTTACGGAAACCAGCCACTTGCCATCCTTTCCTGCCTCGGCAGTATATTTATCCTTTGACCAGGATGTAGTAACCTTTACTTTCTTTCCTGGGGCTGCCCATCCCCAAAGGCGGGCATCTGTGTTCTGTTGGAGTACCATGTTGTCTCCAACGACATTCGGCAACTTAACTTTTGCCTGAGCTCCCATAGCAAGAGCTGCTACTGCCGATAAAAATAAAACTCTCTTCAACATTTTTTATTAGATTAATTGGTTTTGTGTGTCCTTCTTTTTAGAGCAGCGACTGAATCTCCTTGTCGATGTCTCTGATCTGAACGTCACGCTTCTGCAAAGTGTTGTTCTTGTCGATGAGGAAGAAAGTAGGAATGCTCTGAACATTGTAGTAACGAAGACTTGCTGCATCCAAGCCACCCTCGTCGCGAACGCTTATCCAAGGAATGGCAGCTGTCTGAGTCTTCCAGAAATGCTCGTCTGGGTCAACGGAAACCTGATAGATCTCAAAGCCCTGAGCATGGTATTTGTTGTAGAGCTCACGAAGCATCATAATGCGTTGTGCACTCTTGTCGCTTGCGAATACATGGAAGTCGAGCATAACCACCTTACCCTTGAGGTCGGTGAGCTTGCGAACCTGTCCCTTGTTGTCTGTAAGACTCAAGTCGATGACTCCATTTACAGAAACCTTGCTAGGGTCAACCTTCTGGGCACGCTCAGCTGCAATAATGCGTACATTCTTCATACCCTCGATAGTAATGTGGTGAAGGTTCTTACCTCTCTCAGCACCAGGGTAGAAAGTATCCCAACTAGTTGCAACAGCGGCAAATACCTGGATATCCTCACGGTTGTTTCTTGGGTCGAAAAGTAAGTTAGCCATACCTCCTAAGTTGATGGTCTGGAAGAGCGCATAGTATGCGTATGCCTTCATTGGCTCCTTGAAGATATAATTCTTCTTGATATCGTTCTTGTAATTTGTAATTACGTTGTTGATAGCCAACTGAGTAGAGTCAACACCAAAGTTAGGATTCTTGGCGATGGCCTCGATAGTTGCCTGGAGATTCATCTGCTTGAATACCAGTTCCTTTATTTTGTTACAATTCTCAGAACCAGTTACATCGTATTTGGTTGACATTGTAGGGTAGGCAGCCTTTACAGAAACCGTCTCAGTAGAGTCGATAGAGAGGTTGATGGTTTGGTTGGCGATGCGCAGACGGTAGAAATCAGGAGTAACTGAATCGGCTGCAGCCTCGGCGAAATCAAAGGAGCCATCCTCGCCCAACTTTACAGAATCGATTTTCTCAGGGCCATTCAAACCGATGTTTTCCAAATAAAGTACAGAGTCCTTGGCGTCAGCGATGGCGCCATTAATGTGAAACTTCTTGTTGTTGCATGAAGTCATTGCCAGGGCAGCGCAAACGATAGCTGCAACTGACATAAATCTTGATATTTTCATTTCTATAGTATTTTTCCAAGTTTTATGATTGCAAAGGTAATAATTTAATTGATAATTCATAATTGATATTTCATAAATTCTTTAAAATCATAGAAAATAAATGCCTTTTTATTCGTTAGTTAATTATAAATATGGTATCTTTGCCCCGTTTTACATTAGATGAAGACAAAACAATAACAGTTTTTTAAATTTTAGATGAACGTAATAACTAAGACAGTTCAATTGGCTGATGGCAGAACCATCACAATTGAGACCGGAAAAGTTGCAAAACAGGCTGATGGTGCAGCGGTTCTCCGCATGGGCAACACCGTACTCCTCGCAACTGTTTGTGCAGCAAAGGATGCAGTTCCGGGTACAGATTTTATGCCTTTGCAAGTTGATTATCGCGAGCAGTATTCTGCAGCAGGTCGTTTCCCTGGTGGTTTCACCAAGCGCGAAGGCAAAGCTAGTGACGATGAAATTTTAACATCTCGCCTTGTGGACCGTGCTCTTCGTCCACTTTTCCCTTCTGATTATCACTGTGAGGTTTATGTACAGGTTATGCTGCTTTCTGCAGATGGCGTAGATCAGCCAGATGCATTGGCAGGTTTCGCAGCTTCTGCTGCTATGGCTTGTTCAGATATCCCATTCGATTATACTATCTCTGAAGTTCGTGTAGCTCGCATTAATGGTGAATATGTTGTTAACCCAACATTCCAGCAGATGGCCGATGCTGATATGGACTTGATGGTTGGTGCTACCAAGGACAATATCATGATGGTAGAGGGTGAGATGAAGGAAGTATCTGAGCAGGATCTTATCGGTGCTTTGAAGGTTGCTCATGAGGCTATCAAGCCTATGTGTGAACTTCAGGATGAGCTCGCTAAGGAACTCGGTACTGACAAGAAGCGTGAATACGATGATGAGGTTAACGATGAGGATTTGCGCAAGCAGATTCACGAGGAACTTTATCAGCCAGCATACGATATTAACCACAAGGCTCTTCCTAAGCAGGAGCGTCACGATGCTTTTGAGGCTCTCTTGGCAGAGTTCCTTGAGAAGTATGATGCTGCTCACACAGACCTTTCTGAGGATGATCTCGAGGAGAAGCATGCAGAGGCAACTCGCTACTTCGACGATGTAATGCGCGATGCTATGCGTCGTTGTATCCTTGATGAGGGCTTGCGTCTTGATGGTCGTGCTACTACAGAGATCCGTCCTATTTGGTGTGAGGTTTCTCCTCTCCCAATGCCTCACGGAAGTGCTATCTTCCAGCGTGGTGAGACTATGTCTCTTTCTACATGTACACTTGGTACTAAGTTGGATGAGAAGATGGTTGATAATGTTCTTGCAAAGGGCTATCAGCGCTTCCTCCTTCACTATAACTTCCCTCCATTCTCTACAGGTGAGGCTAAGGCTCAGCGCGGTGTAGGTCGTCGTGAGATTGGTCACGGTCACTTGGCATGGCGTGGCTTGAAGGGCCAGATTCCTGAGGATTTCCCTTACACAGTTCGTTTGGTAAGTCAGATTCTCGAGTCTAATGGTTCTTCTTCTATGGCTACTGTTTGTGCTGGTACTCTTGCTTTGATGGATGCTGGTGTTCCAATGAAGAAGCCTGTTGCAGGTATCGCAATGGGTCTTATCAAGAATCCAGGTGAGGAGAAGTACGCTGTACTTTCTGATATTCTCGGTGATGAGGACCACTTGGGTGATATGGACTTCAAGACTACAGGTACCAAGGATGGTTTGACAGCTACTCAGATGGATATCAAGTGCGATGGTCTTTCATTCGAAATCCTTGAGAAGGCGCTTATGCAGGCTAAGGCTGGTCGTGAGCACATCATGGGTGAGATGATGAAGACAATCGATCATCCACGTGAGGAGATGAAGCCACAGGTTCCACGTATTGTAGCATTCGATATCCCTAAGGAGTTCATCGGTGCTGTGATCGGCCCTGGAGGTAAGATTATCCAGCAGATGCAGGAGGATACTGGTGCAACTATCACTATCGACGAGAGCGATGGTAAGGGTCATGTACAGGTATCTGCTCCTAATAAGGATAGTATCGATGCTGCATTGGCTAAGATCAAGGCTATTGTTGCTGTTCCTGAGATTGGTGAGGTTTACGAGGGTACTGTTAAGAGCATTATGCCTTATGGTTGCTTCGTTGAGATTCTCCCTGGTAAGGAAGGTTTGCTCCATATCTCTGAAATCGAGTGGAAGCGTCTTGAGACAGTTGAAGAGGCTGGTATCAAGGAAGGCGACAAGATTCAGGTTAAGTTGCTCGAAATCGATCCTAAGACAGGTAAGTACAAGCTCTCTCACCGTGTTCTCACAGAGAAGCCAGAGGGTTATGTAGAGCGTGAGCGTCGTCCTCGTCGCGATCGTAACGATCGTCCAAATAATGGTGATCGTCGACCACGTGGTGATCGCCGTGACAATCGTCACAATGATCGTCGTGATTTCGAAGGTCAGGCTCCAGCACAGGAGGAAAATAATAATGCTGAATAAATAATTACACATTATTATATATAATGGGAATCCTCGTGGTCGAAAGACTGCGAGGATTCTTTTTTTTAAACATTTTCGATAAAATCCTTTGTCTTGTTAAATGTTTTGTTTAATTTTGCAAACGATAAGGCTTTATTTTGCCTTGATTGTTTTGCAAAATCGTATACACACTTTAAAAATATATAGTTACAAATAAATTTTGTCTATGAAGAAACTTTTTACTTTGATAATTGCTGCATTAGCCTATGTAGGTGCTAGTGCACAAGAAACAGTTGAAATCACATTAGCGCACGATTTCGCTACTTATGCTTCTGAGAAGGGACTTGATTTCTCTAATGTTGAGGGATTGAAGGCTTATTATGCAAAAAGTCTTCAGAATGGTAAAACAGATGAGGCTACCATTTTGATGACTAAAATCGAACAGACTCCAGAGGAATTTGGTATGGTTCTTGTCGGAAAAGCTGGTACTACTTATACGGTTCCTGTGATTGATAACGATGAGGAGATTTCTAATCTTCTACAGCCATCTGTTGGCGTTACTGCGTTGCAGAGAATCTATGGAACTTCAACAAATTTCTTATTGACAGCAAATGAAGAAGGTAAGCCTGTATTCCGTATGGTTTCAGAGACAGGTGGAGATCTCCCTGCTAATCATGCTTGGCTTGCAATTCCTACAAAGAAAATTACTTCTACTACATCAGGAGCAAAATTGTCTATAGTCTTTACTGATTATAATGATGAGGTTACAGCTATTAAGGGTGTTAGTGAGGTTAAGGATGCTGATGACAATTGGTATAATATAAATGGTCAGAAGGTTGTTAATCCAACTAAGGGATTGTATATTCACAATGGTAAGAAGGTAATTTTAAAATAAACTAGAATTATGGAAAAAATATATATCAAGCCTGCTACAAATTTGCAGCCAATCGAGGCTGATAACTTGCTCCAAGCTTCTGATACTGAATTCAGTGTTGGTTTGGAAAAGAATCTTGATAAGACAGTTGAACCTAATGAAGCTTATGCAAAGAAAGGCTATAATGTATGGTCTGATGACGAGGAATAATTCATTTAAATAATATAGAAATCCTTCACAAACGAAGTTAGTGACTTCTTTGTGAAGGATTTTTTTTGTTATTATACGAGAAATCTTTAATTTTGTGGGCAGATACATTTTTTAATTTATAATGAAGACTTTAAAAACGAAATTTATGTTGGCTGCTATGGCATTTGTGACGATGAATGCGGCAGCCCAAAATCAAGTTCAGAATTGTGCCGTTAATAAGGCGGATATGAACTTATCGGTTAAACCAGGTGACGATTTCTATCAGTATTCTGTTGGTGGATGGCTAAAATCTCATCCGCTAGATGCAGTTCATTCCGACAATGGCTCTTTTACTGATCTTGAGGAGAAGAACAACGATCGAATTAAGGAACTTATCAATGAGTATGCTGGTAAAAAAATGCAGCAGGGAACGACTGGCCAGAAAATTGGTGGCATCTACCGTCTGTATATGGATAGTGTGGGCCGCAATAAATTAGGCTGCAAGCCAATTCTTCCTATCCTTAAGAAAATTGAGAATACCAAGAAGCGTTCTGATCTTATCAAATTGATGTATGAGTTGGACGCTAAGGGATATGGTACAACTATGTTCAACTTTGGACTTAGTATGAACCCTGTTCATACGGATCAGTTTCAATTTGGAATCGATCAGGGTGGTATAGGTCTGGATCCAGAGTACTATACAAAACCTAATGAGCAGCAGAAAGCTGTTGTTGCCGCTTACAAGAGCAGAATGAAGGACTTCTTCAAGATGACAGGTGATAAGGATGCTGTGGCGGAGAAAAAGATGCAGGCAGTTTTTGCCCTTGAGGAGCAGATTGCAAAGCAGAGCTACGACCAGCTGAAATCTCGCGATCCTATGGCAAATATACATTTCAAGAGTTGGAATGAATTGAAAAAGGAATTCAAGGGTCTAGACTGGGATTTGATGGTAAAAATCTATGCTTATCCTACCAATATTGATACTGTAAACGTTGGACAGCCTGAACCAATTCACGAAGTGGAGAAGATTATGGCTTCTGCCGATATCGCTTCTCTTAAGGCCTATATGCAGGCTTCTGTTATCTCTGCGTCGGCAGGTTTGCTTTCTGATGCCTTCAACGATCGTAACTTCGAATATCGCAAGACTATCTATGGAATAAAGCAGCAGCAGCCTCGTTGGAAACGTGGTGTACGTTTTGTTCAGGGATTGCTGGGTGAGTCTATCGGTAAACTCTATGTTGCTAAATATTTCCCTGAGAGTAGTAAGAAACGTGCTTTCGACCTTGTGAAGAATCTTCAGAAGGCTTTCGAACAGCGTATCCTTGAAAATACCTGGATGACAGATGCTACCAAGAAACAAGCTGTAGAGAAACTCCACAGCATGCGTATCAATGTGGGTTATCCAGATAAGTGGCAGGATCTCGAGAAATATGTGGAGATTGATGAGAATAAGAATCTTGTTGAGAATCAGGAAATTATCAAGGTAGCTCTCACTAAGGGCGAAATCGAAAAGTATTGGGGACATCCTGTTGATAAGTCAATGATGGCATGTAATCCTCAGGTGGTAAATGCTTTCTATAGTCCATATTTTAATAGCATCAATTTCCCTGCAGCTATCCTTCAGGCTCCTTTCTTCGATGCAGAAGCCGAGGATGCGGCCAATTATGGTGGTATCGGCTCTGTTATCGGTCATGAGATGAGCCACGGCTTCGACGATCAGGGTTGTCAGTTTGATAAGGATGGTAATCTTGTGAACTGGTGGACGGCTGAGGACAAGGCCAACTATGATAAGCGAACTACAGTACTTGCTGATTGGTTCAGTTCACAGGAGGCACTTCCAGGCTTGAAAGTGGATGGAAAGAAGACCCTCGGCGAGAATATTGGCGATAATGGCGGTATCAACATTGCGTTCCGCGCTTTCCAGAATTTAAATCAAGTTCAGCCTCAGGGAGACAAAGAGGGATTTACTCCTGCTCAGCGTTTCTTCCTTTCTTATGGCCGCATCTGGGCAAGTAATATGGCGAAAGAGTGGGTGGCTTATATTGTGAATAGCGATACTCATTCACCAAATATGCTTCGTGTAAATGCAGCCTTGCCAATGATCGATGCATGGTATGATGCTTTCGGTATCAAGGAGGGTGATAAACTCTATGTTCCTGTTGAGAAACGTGCTCATATTTGGTAATTACACCTAAATTATATAATGTCTCCGCATTCTTTTCATTGATAAGAATGCGGAGTTTTTTTTCTGTAAGTCTAAAAATGGTTAAAATGGAAATTTATAGAGAAAAATAGTTGCTGCCGATTGAATAAATTATTATATTTGAGCCCTAACTATTTTATCTTAAGCTATGATGCAGGTAAAGGAACTGATTAAATGCGATAATCCAATCTATGCTGATGAAATTGTTCAAGCCCTTGTGGATAACAATATAGCCGCAATGCAGCATGATGAAACGCAAGATACAGCAGTTGGCTCATACGGTAGTGATGTTGGAATCGCGATTAAGGTATACGAGAAAGACTATGATAAAGCTCGCAAGATTGTAGGAGAAATTGTGGATGCTCGTCAGGAGGTTCAGCCTTGGTGCCCAAAGTGTGGTAGTGAGGATGTTGAGAAAATCGACGACGAGAGCCGATATTCACCCAAGCGGATGATGTTTGGCTGGGGCGTAATAGGCTTCAGTATGATAGTCTTGGTTTCTACTTATTTTGATATGTTCCCAGAGCAATATACTTTGGGCTTACAGATTGTATCTGCCATTGTGGCAGGTATAGCTTTAAATTTTGTTATGCCTTCCCGGCGATATACTAATTTTCATTGCAGACATTGCGGAAAGGTCTTCCGCCATTTAGATCCTCTTAAATAATCTCTACTTTTCTCTCTCTCTCAACTGTTATCCTTCACAATGCCAGGTGTTGTGAGGCGATTATTGGTGTTTTCCTTAAAAAAAAAGTTTTTAAAAAAATATTTCTTCCTTCATATTGAATATAACTATTTGATTAATAGAGGCTTTCTATGAAGGAAGATTTTTATATGTAGGCTTTAGTTCTATTCTTCAACTATTTGATTAATGAGAGTCTTTGTTGGTTATACTTTGATGGATATATTGTTTATCTTTTAGTTTGAAACTAATAATATCTATTTTTCCTTCATAGAAACTCGTTGTATTCCAAGTTGTTATATTCAATATGAAGGAAGAAATATTTTTTTGAAAAGTTTTTTGTCTATTTTGGGCATTACTCGTTGGCGGGATTTAGTGTATACTTAATCTTCGTATGGATAAAATAGGCGCATTATCACCTATATAAAAATAAAAACATTTAAAAAAGTTCCTCCATCTTTTAAGCTAAGTAATTGAAATACACTATCTTAACAATGGAGGAACTTCTTTAAATGAACGAAAAATACAGCGTGATTATTTGGCTATTTTCAATATTTAATTCCGCCAACGGGTTGGCATAATATGATGTCGTTGTCAATGTGGAGTTATAATGAAAGAGCTAAATGCATCATTTAGGGGATGTAAGTGACCTACTTAGCACCTCTATTTAGGGGATTTACAGAATACAAAAAAGGAATGACTAAAAAGTCATTCCTTTATGCGCTCCAGGATGGGCTTGAACCAACGACCCCCTGATTAACAGTCAGGTGCTCTAACCAACTGAGCTACTGAAGCATTGTTGCTATCATTTCTGATTTGCGGTTGCAAAGGTAAGACCTTTTTTTTATTCCACCAAACTTTTTCCAAGAAAATTTTAAATAAAACGTAATTTTCTTCATTTTTTTGCCTAAAATGGGCGTTTTGTTAGGATTATATATTACTTTTGTGCGTGATTTAGTCCGCTTTGTTGCCGAAAGCAACGTGGAAAGGGCGAAATGTTAACTGAAAAATAAGTTTATGATGATAAAAAAACTCTTTTTGTCCCTGTTGATTCTGGCCGTCTTGCCAGTTTCAGCTCAATCAGACAAGGATCATGAGTTCAAGGTTTCAAAGAACATGGATGTTTTCAACTCCATCTACAAGAACCTCGACCAGATGTATGTGGACACCCTCGATGCCGATGAGGTTATCGGAAATGGTATCAAGGCGATGCTCAAAAGTCTCGATCCTTATACTGAGTACTATCCAGAGAGTGAGGTGAAGAATCTGAAGCAGATGCTCACAGGTAAGTATGCTGGTATTGGAGCCTTGGTTCGTTACAATCAGCAGCTCAAACGTGTGGTTATCGACGAGCCTTTCGAGGGTATGCCTGCTACCGAGGCTGGTTTGAAGAAGGGCGATATCATCCTGAGCATTGACGATGAGTCGATGCTTGATAAGGATAACTCTTATGTCAGCAGCCATCTTCGTGGAGAGCCAGGTACAACTTTCGTGCTGAAAATTAAGCGACCATCAACAGGCAAGATCATGAAAATGAAGATTACCCGTAAGGCAATTCAGACTCCATCTATGCCTTATTATGGTATGTTGCCTTCAAATATCGGCTATATCAATCTGAATGCATTCACGGATAAGATTTCGCGTGATGTACGTCGCGCTTTCATCGACTTGAAAAAGCAGGGTGCTAAGGGCTTGGTATTCGATTTGCGTGATAATGGTGGTGGTTCCCTTCAGGAAGCTATTAATATTGTTAGCATGTTTGTTCCAAGAGGTGTTACTATCGTAAAGACCAAAGGTAAACTGAAGCGTGCCAATGATGAGTTGAAGACTTCTCTCGAGCCTATCGATACAGTAATGCCAATCGTTATGTTGGTAGATGATGGTACGGCAAGTGCCAGTGAGATTACCAGTGGAAGTTTGCAGGACCTCGACCGTGCGGTAGTTCTTGGAACTCGCACATACGGAAAGGGACTTGTACAGTATACTATGGACGTGCCTTATAATGGTCAGATGAAACTCACTACCAGCAAGTATTACATTCCTAGTGGTCGATGCATCCAGGCAATCAACTATAAGCATGCAAATGGTGGTTATAAGGAGCATGTGCCAGACTCGCTTACCCATGTGTTCTATACAAAGAATGGTCGAGAGGTGCGCGACGGTGGAGGTATTACTCCAGATGTAGTGCTTCGTCCTGATACCCTTCCAAATATCGCTATATATCTCAGAAGTGTACGCGATAGCAATGAGGTGCTCCTTAACTATGAGATAGACTATGTTGCAAAGCATCCAACGATTGCAGCTCCAGATAAGTTTGAACTTAGCGATGAGGATTATGCAGAATTCAAGAAGCGTGTAATTGCCAGTGACTTCAAGTACGATCGCGAAACCGAGAAATATCTCAAGGATCTTGTGAAACTTGCAAAGTTTGAGGGTTACTATGAAGATGCCAAGCCAGAGTTCGAGGCCTTGCAGAAAAAATTGACCCATAACGTGGAAAAAGATCTTGACTACAATAAGGAAATGCTGAAGCATGTAATCGAGACAGATTTGGTTGCAGCCTACTATTATCATGGTGGTGCGATTCAGAATGGATTGCGCTTTGACAAGCAGGTAAAAGAGGCAATTCGACTGATAAATGCTCCTGAGGAGTATAAAAAGCTGCTACAACCAAAGAAAAAATAGAAAATATTTGGATGTGAACGAAATTATTGTTAATTTTGCACCGTTCAGTGGAATGAGGGACTCAAAAAGAGTTCCTCATTTTATTTTAATATAACTTATATGATTGATAAAAACGTCGTAAAGAAATTAGTTGATGAATGGCTTCAGGATAAGGAATACTTCCTTGTAGATATTACAATCAGTCCTGACGACAAGATCGTAGTCGAAATTGACCACGCCGATGGTGTGTATATCAACGACTGTGTTGATTTGAGCAAATTTATAGAAGATCGTCTTGATCGCGATGTTGAGGACTACGAGCTGGAGGTCGGCTCTGCTGGCATCGGACAACCTTTCAAGGTTGAGCAGCAGTACATCAACAATATCGGTAAGGACGTAGAGGTGCTTGATAAAGAAGGTAAAAAGTTTGTTGGCATCTTGAAGAGCGTTGAGGGTCGCGATTTTGTGGTTACCGTCAACGAGAAAGTGCAAGTTGAGGGCAAGAAGCGTCCTGTGAAGATGGATGTAGACCACAACTTCAATATGGATAATATAAAATATACAAAATACTTAATAAGTTTCAAATAAGCTATGGCAGCAATAAAGAAAGATGAGACAGTGAGCATGATCGACTCATTCCGTGAGTTTAAGGAAACCAAGAATATCGATCGTACCACAATGGTCAGCGTGCTGGAGGAAAGTTTCCGCAACGTACTCGCTAAGATTTTCGGTAGCGACGAGAATTTCGACGTTATCGTAAACCCTGACAAGGGTGACTTCGAGATCTACCGTAACCGTGTGGTTGTGGCTGATGGTGAGGTTCAGGACGAGAACAAGGAAATTACTCTGACAGAGGCTCGCAAGATGCAGGCCGACTATGAGGTTGGTGAGGATGTCAGTGAGCCTGTCAACTTCGCTAAGTTTGGTCGTCGTGCCATCTTGAATCTTCGTCAGACTCTTGCTTCCAAGATTTTGGAACTTGAGCACGACTCACTTTATAATAAGTACAAGGATCGCGTTGGCCAGATCATCTCTGGTGAGGTTTACCAGGTTTGGAAGCGCGAGGTGCTCGTAGTGGATGATGAGAACAATGAGCTTATCCTTCCAAAGAGTGAGCAGATTCCTGCAGATGTATACCGCAAGGGCGAGACCGTTCGTGCCGTTATCGCTCGTGTCGACAATGAGAACAACAATCCAAAGATTATCCTCAGCCGCACCAGTCCTATGTATCTGGAGCGTCTTCTTGAGGGTGAGGTTCCTGAGATTGCTGATGGTTTGATTGCAATCAAGAAGATTGCCCGTATGCCAGGTGAGCGTGCTAAGATTGCTGTCGAGAGCTTCGATGAGCGTATCGACCCAGTAGGTGCTTGTGTTGGTGTGAAGGGTAGCCGTGTTCATGGCATCGTTCGTGAGCTTTGCAATGAGAACATCGATGTAATCAACTACACCTCAAATACAAAACTCTTTATCCAGCGTGCACTCAGCCCTGCAAAGGTTTCTTCTATCAACATCGATGAGGAGAACAAGAAGGCTGAGGTTTACCTGCAGCCAGAAGAGGTGAGCCTGGCTATTGGCCGTGGCGGTCTCAACATTAAGTTGGCATCTATGCTTACAGAATACACCATCGACGTATTCCGTGAACTTGATGAGAACGAGCAGGAGGATGATATCTACCTGGATGAATTCTCTGACGAAATTGATCAGTGGGTTATCGACGCTATCAAGGGCATCGGTCTTGACACAGCACGTCAGGTGCTCAATGCACCTCGCGATATGCTTATCGAGAAGGCCGACCTTGAGGAGGAGACCGTTGACAGTGTAATTAAGGTATTAAAAGCAGAATTTGATAAATAAAAGATAATTAATGAGCATCAGATTAAACAAAGCACTACGTGAATTAAACATAGGACTTCAAACGGCAGTTGATTTCCTTGAAGCAAATAAGGGTCTGGGAGACATTCAGGCTGACCTGAGCTTTAAACTCAATGATGACCAATACAAGGCACTTGAGAAACAGTTCAGACAGGACGCCCAGGTGCGTACTGAAGCAGAGAAACTGTTCCAGAAGAAACCAAAAGAGAAGAAGCGTGCGCCTGAGCAGAAGATTGAGCGCGCTGAGACATCTACCGAGAAGAATATACAGCAGCAGAAGTTTACTCCGCTGGGTAAGATAGATCTCGATAATCTTGGCAAGCCAGCTGCTAAGTCTGCTGCTCCTGAAAAGAAAGAAGCGCCTAAGGAAAAGGCTGCTGCCGTCAGCCCTGCGCCAGTAAATAACAATAAGCCAGAAGCTAAGCCTGCTGCTCCAAAGCCAGAGGCTAAGCCTGCTCCAAAGGCAGAGGCTCCTGTAAACAAGGCTCCTAAGATGGAACAGCCTAAGGCTGAAAAGCCTAAGCAGCAGCCTAAACCAGTTGAACAGCCTAAGGCAGAGCAGCCTAAGGTAGCTGAGAATGCTCCTGCAGATAACTCTTCCGAGGTATTTACTCTGAAGAGTGAAAAGAAGCTTTCTGTTAATGAGCCTAAGGTACTCGGTAAGATCGACCTTTCTGCTCTTAACCAGAGCACTCGTCCTAAGAAGAAGTCTAAGGAGGAGCGTCGCAAGGAGCGTGAGGAGAAACAGGCTCAGATGCATGGTGGTAACAATGGTGAGCGCAAGAAGCGTGTTCGTATTAATAAGGAACGCGTAGATATCAATGCTGCAGCCAACCAGCAGGGCAATGGCAATAAGAAGAAAAATAACAATAAGAATAAGAAGCATACTCAGAAACCGTTGGAGGTTGATGATGAGGCAGTAGCACGTCAGGTAAAAGAGACGCTTGCTCGTCTTACCAGCAAGAGCCAGAACAAGAAGGGCGCTAAGTACCGTAAGGAGAAGCGTGAGGCTGTTCAGGAGAAACTCCAGCAGGAAGCTAGACAGGAGCAGAAGGATAGCAAGATTCTGAAACTTACCGAGTTTGTTACCGTTAGTGAGCTCGCTACGATGATGGACGTTAGTGTAACTCAGGTTATCTCTACTCTTATGAGCGTTGGTATCATGGTATCTATCAACCAGCGTCTCGATGCCGAAACCATTAATATGGTTGCTGGCGAGTTTGACTTCAAGACTGAGTATGTAAGTGCTGAGGTTCAGGAGGCTGTTACTGAGGAGGAGGATGACGAGAACGATCTCGTAGGTCGTGCTCCTATCGTTACAGTGATGGGTCACGTTGACCATGGTAAAACCTCTTTGCTCGACCATATCCGCAATACCAATGTGATTGCTGGTGAGGCCGGAGGTATTACTCAGCACATCGGTGCCTATGGTGTGACTATGAAGAATGGCCGCAAGGTTACCTTCCTCGATACTCCAGGTCACGAGGCATTTACCGCTATGCGTGCTCGTGGTGCTCAGGTTACCGATATCGCAATTATCATCATCGCAGCTGATGACTCTGTGATGCCTACTACTAAGGAGGCTATCGCTCATGCACAGGCTGCTGGTGTTCCTATGGTATTTGCAATCAATAAGATTGATAAGCCAGGAGCTAATCCTGATAAGATTCGTGAGGACCTTGCCAATATGAACCTGCTTGTTGAAGAGTGGGGTGGTAAGTATCAGTGCCAGGAAATCAGTGCCAAGAAGGGTATTGGTGTAGAGGACTTGATGGATAAGGTACTTCTCGAGGCTGAAATGCTTGACTTGAAGGCTAACCCTAACCGTAAGGCTACAGGTACCATTATCGAGTCTTCTTTGGATAAGGGCCGTGGATATGTATCTACAGTGCTCGTAAGCAATGGTACTTTGAAGCAGGGCGATATCGTGCTTGCTGGTACTTCTTGGGGTCGTGTTAAGGCGATGTTCAATGAGCGTAATGCACGTATCGAGAAGGCCGGTCCAGCAGAGCCAGCAATTATCCTTGGTTTGAATGGTGCTCCTACAGCAGGTGACCAGTTCCATGTAATCGAGTCTGAGCAGGAAGCTCGTGAAATCGCTAACAAGCGTGAGCAGTTGCAGCGTGAGCAGGGCTTGCGTACTCAGAAGCGTCTTACTCTTGGTGATATCTCCCACCGTATTGCACGTGGTGAGTTCCATGAGCTCAACGTTATCGTTAAGGGTGATACCGACGGTTCTATCGAGGCATTGTCCGACTCATTCTTGAAGTTGTCTACCGAGAAGGTACAGATCAATGTTATCAACAAGGCAGTTGGTCAGATTTCCGAGAACGATGTTATGTTGGCATCTGCATCTGACGCAATTATCGTTGGTTTCCAGGTTCGTCCTTCTGCCGATGCTCGCCGTCTTGCCGACCGTGAGGGTGTTGAAATCAATACCTACTCAATCATCTACGATGCTATCGATGATGTGAAGAGTGCAATGGTTGGTATGCTTGATAAGGTGAAGAAGGAAATCGTTACCGGTCAGGTTGAAGTTAAGCAGGTATTCAAGATTTCCAAGGTGGGTACAATTGCCGGTGGTCTCGTTACCGAGGGTAAGGTACACGCTAAGGATAAGGCTCGTGTGGTACGCGATGGTATCGTAGTTCATACAGCTGATATCAGTGCACTGAAGCGTTATAAGGATGATGTTAAGGAAGTCGTAACCGGATTGGAGTGCGGACTTAGCCTCGTTAACTACAATGATATTCAGACAGGTGATGTCATCGAGACATTCACTGAGATTGAAGTAGAGCAGAAGCTCTAATAATAAGTTAGGAGTTAGAAATTAGGAGTTAGAAGTTTTGAATTATCAATTTCTAACTCCTATCTTCTAACTCCTATCTGATAACAAATGTTACCTCTTCATATTTTGGCATATTATTTGCTGATACATTGATGAAATAGGTATTATAATAACCTTCCCAATGGGGAGGAGAATAGGCATTAAGATAATATGGCAGAAAAAAAACAAAACGAGTTTGTACAGCAGGTGGCCGAGAAGAAGTATGAGTACGGCTTCACTACTGATGTGCAGACTGATGTCATACCAAACGGTCTGAATGAGGATATTGTTCGATTGATATCCGCAAAGAAAGGAGAGCCAGAATGGATGCTCGAATTTCGCTTGAAGGCCTATAACTACTGGAAGACATTGAAACAGCCTACCTGGGGACATGTTCATGTTCCTGAAGTGGATTATCAGGCTATCTCATATTATGCAGACCCTTTGGCCAAGAAACCAAAGAATAAGGAAATCGACCCTGAGGTTGAGAAGACCTTCGATAAACTTGGTATTCCTTTGGAGGAGCGTCTTGCTTTGAGTGGTACTGCTGTTGATGCGATTATGGACTCTGTATCTGTCAAGACAACCTTTAAGGAAAAGCTGGCAGAGAAGGGTATCATCTTCTGTAGCATTGGCGATGCTGTCAAGAATCATCCAGATCTGGTAAAACAGTATTTGGGTTCAGTGGTTCCTTATCGTGATAATTTCTATGCAGCGCTCAACAGTGCTGTGTTCAGCGATGGCTCTTTCGTATATATTCCTAAGGGTGTTCGCTGTCCAATGGAGTTAAGTAGTTATTTCCGTATTAACGCAAGAAATACAGGTCAGTTTGAGCGTACCTTGATTATTGCCGACGATGATGCTTATGTAAGCTATCTCGAGGGTTGTACGGCTCCTATGCGTGATGAGAATCAACTCCATGCTGCTATTGTAGAGATCATTGTCAATGATAATGCTGAGGTGAAGTATTCTACTGTTCAGAACTGGTATCCTGGTGATGAGAATGGAAAGGGTGGTGTACTTAATCTCGTTACAAAGCGTGGCGATCTGCGTGGCGTCAACTCTAAATTGAGTTGGACACAGGTGGAGACAGGTTCTGCTATCACTTGGAAGTATCCTTCTTGTATTCTGAGAGGTGATTACAGTCAGGCTGAATTCTATTCAGTAGCTGTTACCAACAACTATCAGGAGGCAGATACAGGTACCAAGATGATTCACATGGGAAAGAATACCAAATCGACTATTATTTCCAAGGGTATTTCTGCAGGACACAGTCAGAATAGTTATCGAGGATTGGTTAGAGCTACTTCCAACGCCGATAACGCCCGTAACTATAGTTCTTGTGATAGTTTGCTGCTCGGCAGTTCCTGTGGAGCTCACACCTTCCCATACATGGATATTCATAACGATACTGCGATTGTAGAGCATGAGGCTACTACCTCAAAGATTAGTGAGGATCAGCTTTTCTATTGTAATCAGCGAGGCATCCCAACTGAGCAGGCTGTTGGCCTTATCGTGAATGGCTATGCCAAGGATGTGCTCAACAAGCTCCCAATGGAGTTTGCAGTAGAGGCTCAGAAACTATTGGCAGTATCACTTGAAGGTACTGTTGGATAAACCCAATTAGAAGTTAGAATTATGTTAGAAGTAAGAAATTTACACGCCACAATTGCTGGCAAAGAAATATTAAAAGGTATCGACCTTACTGTCAAGGATGGTGAGATCCATGCTATTATGGGTCCTAATGGTTCTGGTAAGTCTACACTCTCTGCAGTGCTCACTGGTAACCCTCTCTATACAGTTACTGAGGGTGAGGCAATCTTCAATGGTAAGGATTTGTTGAAGATGAAGCCTGAGGATAGAGCTCGTGAAGGCTTGTTCCTTTCTTTCCAGTATCCTGTTGAGATTCCTGGTGTGAGCATGACCAACTTTATGAAGGCTGCTATCAATGCCAAGCGTGAATATGAGGGTAAGGAGCCTTTGAATGCTGCTGACTTCATGAAGCTGATGCGTGAGAAGCGTAAACTGGTGGAACTGGATTCAAAACTTTCTCATCGTTCTGTAAACGAAGGTTTCTCTGGTGGTGAGAAAAAGCGTAATGAAATCTTCCAGATGGCTATGCTTGAGCCAAAGTTGAGTATTCTTGATGAAACCGACTCTGGCCTGGATGTTGATGCTATGCGCATCGTTGCTGAGGGTGTCAACAAAATGCACACCTCAGAGACTTCTGCTATCGTCATCACTCACTATGAGCGCTTGTTGGATATGATCAAGCCAAGCATCATTTCAGTTCTCTATAATGGTAGAATTGTCAAGACTGCAGGTCCTGAGCTCGCCAAGGAGATTGAGACAAGAGGATACGATTGGATCAAGGAAGAGGCTGACGCTAAATTCGGTAAATAGTTACCCGCCCCCTTCTCTAAGGGAGGGGTGGCTAAAATGCTTTTAGTTTATGATGGATAATAAAAATATAAACCAAAATACTGATCAGACTTCTTTAGGAGCAGGACAATACATCGACCTCTACAAGGAGCAGAGCAGCGAGATAAAGAAGTATTCTTCTGAGGCGCTGAATGCTGTTCGTGATCAGGCTTTTGAGGATTTCCAGCGTATCGGTCTCCCTAATCGAAAGGTGGAGAGATATAAATATACCGATGTCCAGAAGATTTTCGCTCCTGAGACTTATGGTGTGAACATCAAGCGTTTGGAATTCCCTATCAATCCTTACGACATCTTCAAGTGTGGTATTCCTAATCTTAGCACCTCACTTTATTTTGTTGTCAATGATATCTTCTACACCAAGGCTATGCCTCAGGCTCATTTGCCAGAGGGAGTTATCGTTGATTCCTTGAGTCATGCTGCCCAGGAAAATCCTGAATTGGTTAGCAAGTATTATGCTAAGCTTGCCAAGACCTCTGAAGATGGTGTTACTGCCTTGAATACAATGTTGGCACAGGATGGCTTGTTCGTTTATGTTCCTAAGAATGTAAAGATAGACAGAGCTATTCAGGTGGTCAATATTCTTCGTGCGGATGTGGATATGATGGTGAATCGTCGTGTCCTTATTGTTATGGAAGAGGGTGCTGATGCTAAGTTCCTTTTCTGTGATGATTCTGCTGATGATAGAAACTTCCTCACAACACAGGTAATCGAGAGCTATGTTGGCGAGAATGCCAGCCTCGATCTTTATTGCTTGGAGGAAACTCATATCAAGAACAACCGTATCAGCAATGTTTATGTAGAACAGCAGGCTAACAGTCGTTTCAATCATAATGTTATCACTTTGCATAATGGTGTTACTCGCAACCGTCTTGATCTTGTATTCAAGGGAGAGGGTGCAGAGTGCTGGTGCAATGGATGTGTGATTGCAGATAAGAGTCAGCATGTCGATAATAGTACCCTGATTGATCATCAGGTGGGTCATTGCGACAGCCATGAGCTTTATAAATATGTATTGAATGACAATGCAGTAGGTGCTTTTGCTGGCAAGATACTTGTGAGAAAGGATGCACAGAAGACAACTTCCCAGGAAACCAATCAGAATCTCTGTGCTAGCAAGACTGCACGTATGTATACTCAGCCGATGCTTGAGATCTATGCAGATGACGTGAAGTGTAATCATGGTTCTACCGTTGGTCAGCTTAATGATGCAGCATTGTTCTATATGCAGCAGCGTGGCATTGGTTTGGATGAGGCAAAACTTCTGTTGCAGTTGGCTTTCATCAATGAAGTAATTGATAATATCAAGTTGGAGCCTTTACGCGATCGTCTTTATCATCTTGTTGAGGCAAGATTCAAGGGCGAGCTCAATAAGTGTGAGGGTTGCAAACTTTGTAAGTAATTTATCTTTCCTCCCTTGAGGAGGAGAAGGAGAGGTTTGATATGTATGATATAAATAAGGTTCGCGAGGATTTCCCAATCCTTTCCCGACAGGTTCACAATAAGCCATTGGTTTACTTCGATAATGGTGCTACCACTCAGAAGCCTTTGTGCGTGCTGGATGCTATGCGCGAGGAGTATCTCAATGTGAATGCAAATGTGCATCGTGGTGTTCACTATCTCAGTCAGAAAGCTACCGATCTTCATGAGGCAGCTCGTGAGACAGTACGTGAGTTCCTCAATGCCAAGTCAACTTCTGAGATTGTCTTTACTCGTGGAACGACTGAAGGTTTGAACCTGGTTGCTTCCACCTTTACAGAAGCATTTATGAAGGAGGGTGATGAAGTGATTGTTTCTGCGATGGAGCATCATTCAAATATTGTGCCTTGGCAGTTGGCAGCTCAGCGCAAGGGAATTGTCCTTAAGGTTATCCCAATGACCGATGAGGGTGTTCTTTGTGTAGATCAACTCGAAGAGATGATAACTCCAAAGACTAAGATCATCAGTTGTATGCATGTCAGCAATGTCTTGGGAACTATTAATCCTGTTGAGGAAATCATCCGAATAGGCCATGCTCATAATCTTCCTGTTATGATAGATGGTGCACAGAGTGCCCCTCACTTCAAGGTGGATGTACAGGCATTGGATTGCGATTTCTTTGTTCTTAGCGGACATAAGATGTATGGTCCAACTGGTATTGGTGTACTTTATGGTAAGGAAGAATGGTTGGAGAAACTTCCTCCTTATCAGGGCGGTGGCGAGATGATAGAGAATGTTAGTTGGGGAAAGACTACTTTCGAGCGTCCTCCATTGAAGTTTGAGGCAGGAACTCCAGACTATGTTGCCACAAACGGATTGGCTACTGCAATCAAGTATATGCAGAATCTCGGTATGGAGAATATTGAGGCCCACGAGCGTGAACTCACAGCTTATGCTATGAAGCGTATGTCGGAAGTAGAGGGAATGCATATCTATGGCCCATCTTCTATTGACGTGCATGATGCGGTTGTCAGTTTCCAGGTGGGAAATATTCATCACATGGATATGGGTACCCTTCTCGATCAGCTAGGCATAGCAGTTCGAACAGGTCATCATTGTGCACAGCCATTGATGGATCGTCTTGGCATTTTGGGTACAGCCCGCGCTTCTTTCGCCTTGTATAACACCAAGGAGGAAATCGACACCTTAGTTGAAGGTATCAAACGAGTAGCAAGTATGTTCTAGTAAGACAGGCAGGAAAGATAATCAGATTCCTGCCTTCTTGCATTTTAATACTCCCCAGAGAAACCATGCGGCAAAGGCTCCCTTTAGTAAAAGTGGGGTCGCATCCACAGAGAACACTCCGAGGAAAAAAGCGATTTGAGTCTCAAGCAGAAGTAATGTCTGCTTGAGACTTATTTGTTTTTCCAGTACTGACGAGTAGTAATTGCGTGTTAGTTCCAAAGGCATCTTAACTTTCTTGATGAGCGAAAGTTTCACCTTGTTAAGCGTTTGCTCAACAACAGGAATGAACTCATTGTGACGATAATCGTTAGTCGAAAGTACCATATTCTTTTCCATAATTAATAGTTTAATTGGTTTCTGAGGGCAAAATTATCTTGGTTTTGTGCAATATATGTTCACTTTCTGAGTTTCTTTGTTAAAAGTCTAAGATATTAAAGGATATTAACAAATTTATGTTAGAATCTCATTTCAATAAAAAGGGAATCATCGAGGCAGGTTGTGATGAGGCAGGAAGAGGATGTCTGGCAGGTAGTGTATTTGCCGCAGCAGTCATTCTTCCAGAAGATTATTGCAATCCCGATTTGAACGATAGTAAGAAACTCACAGAGAAGAAGCGCTATGCGCTTCGTGAGCAAATTCAGGAAGATGCTATCGCCTGGGCTGTAGGCATAGTTACTCCCGAGGAGATCGATAAGATCAACATCCTCCATGCCAGCTTTCTTGCAATGCATCGGGCAATCGCTCAGTTGAAGGTTGCTCCTCAGGCCTTGATTATTGATGGCAATCGCTTCGATCCCTATGTGCCGGAACATGCAGAGCGACTATTGGTTTCTAAAACAATCTCGAAGGAAGATGCAAAGCTGGCATTGCCTTATGATTGTATAATAAAAGGTGATGGAAAGTATCAGGCGATAGCTGCAGCGAGCATTCTAGCCAAGACCTATCGTGATGATTATATGGATGCACTCGCCAAGGAGTATCCTTTCTATGATTGGCAAAGCAATAAGGGCTATCCCACTAAGAAGCATCGGCAGGGTATTCGTGAACATGGTATTAGTCCTTTCCACCGAAAGAGTTATAACCTTTTAGGTACTGGTGAACTCGAAATACCCTTTTAATTCTCATGCGCCACGATAAACTAGAGAAGGAACTAAAGCTACTGCTTCTCCTGACGGAGAATGCAAGATATGATGTGGATGCTATCTGCGATAAGATGGACATCAGTCGGCGTATGCTCTATTATTACCTAGAAAGCTTCCGTGACTGGGGCTTTGTGGTTGAGAAAAGGGGAAGAAGCTACAGCATCGACCGTAGCTCACCTTATTTCAAACATCTCTTTGAAACCATCAACTTTACCGAGGACGAGGCACTCACCATGTTGAGCATATTAAATAAGGTGAGCGACCGCAATGCCTTGACCGAGCGCATTCGGCAGAAACTCGACCGTTTCTATGATTTGAATATCTTGAGCAATCCTGAGGTGAAGGTGCAAGCGGCCCATAATGTAACTGTGCTGTACGATTCCATAAAGAACCATCAGGTGGCAAAGATAATGGGCTATTCTTCGCCTCATAGCAAGAGTGTGAGTGATAGAGTGGTGGAGCCTTTCCTGTTGATGAACAACAATAATGATGTGCGTTGTTATGAATTGAGCAGTGGAATGAACAAGACATTCAAGGTTTCGCGAATGCAAGATGTGGTGATGCTCGATTTGGAGTGGGAACATGAGGCAGCCCATAAGCAGGTGTTTACCGATCTTTTCATGTTTAGTGGAGAAGATAAGCATCACATAAGGTTGCGTTTCGATCAGTTGTCTCATAATCTAATGCAGGAGGAATATCCTCAATCGGTACCCTATATGCAGCAGGAAGATGAGCGGCACTGGATATTTGAAACCGATGTGGTGAGCTTCCTGGGTATAGGTAGATTCGTGTTAGGACTTTATGATAATATTCAAGTATTGGAAAATGACGCATTCAAGGACTATCTTAAAACGAAGATAGCTTCTATGAATATGCTGTAATCGTTTAAAGAATGTTCGATTTCCCTCTAGTTTATGCGTGTTGAACCCGCAATCTTCCTTTTTTTTGATAAA
Source organism: uncultured Prevotella sp. (assembly GCA_905236815.1). Classification (GTDB taxonomy): domain Bacteria; phylum Bacteroidota; class Bacteroidia; order Bacteroidales; family Bacteroidaceae; genus Prevotella. Next base: position 31,874 of record CAJOPE010000142.1, read on the forward strand.
CCTTATTAATCAACCATAGAAAGAACTTTGTTAAGATATTGAAATAGTTATAATTACATCAAAAAAGCATTCGATTATTCATAATTCAGGTGTTTTTCTTTTTGTATATTCACTTTTTATAGCAAATATTTGTTAGTTTCTAATTAATTCGTTAATTTTGCAATCGCTTTTTTAGACGAGAGCAAATAATAATTAGTTGACGAATAGAAGGTTAAGTGCGAGAGAAATCTTCGGTTTATCGACGAGAGGAAAATTAATATCAATTTTTAGAGATTTTATGGTTAGAAGACTAACAATGTTGTTGGCCGGCTTACTTATGTGCGCAAGTATAGCTATGGCCCAAAAACAGGTGTCTGGTATCGTAGTTTCATCAGAGGATGGTGAGCCAGTAATTGGTGCAGCTATCCAGGTGAAAGGTGCAAATGCCGGCACAGTGACGGATATCGATGGACATTTCCATCTTGTTATCCCAAGTGATCAAAACAAAATTAGTGTTACCTACATTGGTATGCGTCCTTTGGAGCTCGTAGCTCAGAGTAACATGAGAATCACAATGGAACCAGAAGACAAGCATTTGGATGAGGTTGTGGTTGTTGCTTATGGTACAGCCAAGCGTCAGAGTATCACAGGTGCAGTTTCTGTAGTAGGAGAGAAAGAACTTAAAGGTCGTGTAGCAACTTCTGTTACTGGTGCTCTCGAAGGTAATGCTCCTGGTATTCAGGTAAACTCCACTTATGGTGAGCCTGGTGAAGACCCATCTATTCGTATTCGTGGTGCCTCTACCATCAATGGTGATGCAAAGCCTTTGTATGTAGTTGATGGTGTTCCTTATGATGGCAACATTTCCGAAATCAATCCTAGCGACGTAGCCAGCATGTCTGTATTGAAGGATGCTGCTTCTTCTGCTCTTTATGGAAACCGTGCTGCCAATGGTGTTGTGCTTATTACAACAAAGAAAGGTATGGAAGGCCGCCCTCAGATAACTCTCGATATCAAGCAGGGTATTTACAAGCGCGGTATGGCAGAATACGAGCGCCTTGGCGCAAAGGACTGGATGGAGGCTTCATGGCAGGCTATGAAGAACTACGCAATCTCAGGTGGTATTGCAAAGACTGAAGCAGAAGCTGCTCAGTATGCATCATCTCATTTGATTGGTGACTTTGCTCGTCGTAATATTTTTAATGGTGATTCAAAAGCTCTCTTTGATGAGAAGGGTAATCTTGTTGCATCTCAGATCGCAAGTTATGATGATTTGGATTGGGAAGACGCTATTATCCAGACAGGATCACGTCAGGAATACAACCTTTCTGGCCGTGCAGGTACCGAGAAGTTGAATGTTTATGCTTCTTTAGGCTATACCAATGAGCAGGGCTATATCAAGGGTATCGGCTATGAGCGTTTCTCAGGAATGACCAATATTTCATTCAAGCCAACAAAGTGGTTGGAGACAGGTATCAAGTTGAACGCAGTTTATGCTAATCGTTCCTATAACTCTAGTGCAACTGAAACTTATTCGGCTAACCCATTCTATGTAACCCGTACAATGGCTCCAATTTATCCTTATTATTTGCATAAGGATGATGGATCTTATTTGTTGGACGCAAATGGCGACAAGCAGTGGGATACAACCTCTAGCTATTTGGATAATAGAAACATTGGCTACGAGTTGCGTAACGACGTACAGCGTCAGCATCGTGCAACTATCGATTCTCGTGCTTTTGCCAATGTAACTTTGCCTTACGGTTTTGTATTTAACTTTGTTGCTGCTCTTGGTCATACTAACGATAATCGTCAGCAGTATAACAACCCAAATATTGGTGATGGCGCTTCTAACAATGGTCGTCTTTCATCAACAGCTTATCAGTATAATACCAACACAGTTCAGGAACTCTTGAACTGGAGCCACGAGTTTGATATCCATCACCTCGACTTGATGGTAGGTCACGAGAACCATCTCTGGAGCCGTCGTTATGCTTATGCTATGAATACAGATATGGTTGTAACAGGCAATCAGACAATGGGTAACTTCATTCTGAACTCATCATCAGAGGGATCTAATGACGAATACCGTACAGAGGGTTATCTTTTCCGTGCTCGTTACAACTACGACGAGAAGTATTTTGTAGATGCTTCTTATCGTCGTGATGCAAGTTCTAAGTTCCATCCAGATCATCGTTGGGGTGATTTCTTCTCATTCGGTTTGAACTGGAATGCAAAGAAGGAGAAGTTCCTCGAGAAAGTAGAGTGGTTGAATGCACTTCGTGCTCGCGCTTCTTATGGTGAGGTTGGTCAGGATCAGGCTGTATCTTATTACGGCTATCAGGCACTCTACAATATCACCAAGAATGGTTCAACACTTGGAAATGGTGGTGCTTTGATTCGCCAGACACTTGCAGCAAATGATATCAAGTGGGAGACCACTCAGACTATCGACCTTGCTATTGAGGGTCGCGTATTCGATCGCGTAAACTTCAACCTCGGCTATTATGACAAGCGTTCAAAGGATTTGCTCTTTGATGTTCGTCTTCCATTATCTGCAGGTTCTTTCCCTTATTTCTCTGAATATCCAAACTTGTATCAGTATAAGAACATTGGTGTGTTGAGCAATCATGGTGTTGAGTTCTCTGCCGATGTAGATATCATCAAGAAGAAGGGATTAGTTTGGAATGTAGGTTTCGATGCAACATTCCCTGTTTCTACAATTAAGAAACTTCCTGAGCACAAGAGCATTCTCCACGATGGCTATATGATCTTCGAGGAGGGTGAGGATCCATATTCTTACTATACTTATCATTTTGAGGGTGTAGACCAGATGACAGGTAACTCTCTCTATACTTTGGATGCCGATCAGCGTGCAAGTGCTGAGAGTGCAGGTGCTCTTGTTACTATCAATGGTAACGATTATACTACCAGCACAACTTATGCATCACGTTCAATCACAGGCAATGTAACTCCTGATGTATATGGTGGTTTGAATACAAGTTTGTCTTGGAAGGGCATTTCCCTCTCAATGTTGTTCGCTTACAGTCTTGGTGGCAAGTTCTATGATGGAGGTTATCAGACATTGATGTCAACCGGTTCTGCATCTTCAGCATCAGCACTTCACAAAGATGTTCTTGATTCATGGAAGGGTGTTCCTGAGGGTATGACAGAGAATTCTGCTAATCGTATCGACAAGAATGGTACTCCAATTCTCGATTTCAATGGAAGTATTGACAATAATGCCCAGAGCGATCGTTGGTTGGCAAGTGCTTCTTACTTGAATTTCAAGAATATCAGCCTCTCTTATAGTCTCCCTGCAAAGTGGATTGCACCTTTAACTCTTTCTAGTGTTAATGTATCAGTAGGTGCCGAGAACCTCTTCATCCTTACAGCTCGCCAGGGCTTCAACCCAATGGTAAGCTTCAAGGGTAAGTATGATGATACTTATGTATCTGCTAGAGTGTTCAACCTCGGAGTTTCAATCAACTTCTAAGTTAGCGAAAGGAAAAAAATAAAATGAAAAGATATATCAATAAAATATTTATGGGCGTTATGCTTGCAGGTACCACAGTGTTGGCTTCCTGCAGCAGCGACTACCTCGAGGTTGGACCTACCGAGTCTACTTCTAAGGAACTTGCCTTGGGTAACACCTCTAATCTTTATAAGGTGTTGAATGGTATTGCCAAGGAGATGAGCACCCAGCAGTATTATTATGGTCAGGGCTTTGCTGGTGAGAATGCTATTATGCGTCTCTATGAGAACCTGCCAAGCCAGAACTTTAACTATAATTACTATGCGTCAGGTTGGGCACCTCTTCACAATCAGACATTCCATGAGCGTAAGACTACCATTTATAACAATTATGCATGGTTCTATTATTATCAGCTCATCGCTTCAGCAAATGCAGTTATTTGTAATGTAGATAAGGCAGAGGGCTCAGAAGCAGACAAGCAGTTCGTAAAGGCATCTGCTCTTACTTATCGTGCTTATGCTTATCAGAAGTTGGTAAACTATTACTGCTATCGTTGGCAGGACAGCAACAACGGTACAAGCAATGGCGTTGTACTTCGATTGGATGAGAGTACTGGCGATTTACCTTTATCTACTCTTGGCGATACTTATGCTCAGATTTACAAAGATCTTGATGATGCTATCTCACTCTTTGAAAAGAGCGGATTGAATCGTCCATCAGGTCGTGTTTGGTTGGCTAACGAGGATGTAGCTCATTCAGTATATGCTCGTGCTGCTCTTACAAAGCAGGATTACCAGAAAGCGCTTACAGAGGCTCAGCTTGCTCGTAAGAATCATCCATTGATGAGTCAGACCGATTATCAGGCAGGTTTCTGTGCTCCAAACAATGAGTGGATTATGGGTAGCTATGGCGATGCCAGCGAGAATAACTGGTACTGGAGCTTTGGTGTTCAGGGTGCTTGTAATGGTTACTATTCAAATAGTGTAGGAACAGGTGCAGGTTCTATCAATCATGAGCTCATCCAGCGCATCCCTAACAATGATGTTCGCAAGCAGGTATTTATTACCGAGGATAAGATTCCTTACTTTGTCGATATCAAGAAAGCATTAGCTGATAGCCTTGCTTCTTACAAGGAGAAAGATGGTGCGGATGCTGCTAAGTTCGCAAAGGATTCTCTTGATCAGGTTAAGGCCTATAAGACAAATTATGCAAATGGCGTTGATCAGACTTATGGTTTGTTGGGTTTTGATATTGATGAGGTTTGGAACCAGGCCGATTCAGTTGTAAAGGCTCACACCCCACAGGGAATGGATGCAGCTTATCAGTGTGGCTACATTTATTTGGATGGTCAGTTGAAGTTCTGGGTAACTTCACAGCCAGGTGTTAGCTATGTACCATTCATTCGTTCTGCAGAGATGTATCTCATCGAGGCAGAGGCAAATTACTTCCTCGGTAATGAGACAGAGGCTCAGAAAGTACTTACAGAGTTAAATCAGGCTCGTAATGCTGATTACACTTGCACAAAGACAGGAAAGGATCTCTTCGAGGAGATCAAGGATTATCGTGCACTTGAACTCTGGGGCGAAGGCTTCGAGTGGAGTGATTACAAGCGCTGGAACATTTCTGTTGTTCGTCACAGTTTTGCAGAGGGTGGAAATGCTCACCCTGCAGTAGCAAAGACAATTGCTCCAGACTTTGGTAATCGTTGGACATGGGTTATTCCACAGGCAGAAACCGATTACAATGCTTTGTTGAAGAATGCTGATGCAAGCAAGAAGGACATGTAATAAATAAAATCTCTTATAAATCTCCTAAGGGCAGGGTCAAAGTTTGATACTTTTGATTCTGCCCTTTTTGTCTTTATTTATTAACAGTTGTTTTAAGTTAGCGAAATTTTGCATTATAGCTTTATTTTGTAGCATTTGTGTTTCAGTTTATAAGAAAAATAGCCTTTTAATAACAAAAGTGTGGTATTTTAAATAAATAATGTATCTTTTTTGTTTGAATTATTTGGTGGTTAGCTGATGTTTTTTTAATTTTGTAAACGAAACGAGAGATATTTTTAGATTGCATTAACATTTTGTTAAAAAACAAGATTCTTAATTTTCAACGATAAAAATAGTTTATTAATAATTGTATAACATTTAAAAAGAGAGAGATTTATGGATAAAAGATTAAGTTTGCTTTTGGCATTCTTATTCCTTTTTGTCGGA
>CAJOPE010000143.1 GCA_905236815.1 uncultured Prevotella sp.
AAGAATGGCAACTCTAAATTCAATGCAATACTTGCTGTTGTTCAACAGTAGGATAACTATTCATGCCATGGGGTGCTGAGTAGTTACCGAATTTACGTTTTCTTTCAATTATAATTGGATGCAAAATTAATCTTCCCAAAGAGCTCCTGGGTGGTATCCGCCAACCTTAGCTCCAACTTCCAAATCGCCAGGGTCATCGTAGATAGGATCATGTTCATCTTCGTTTCCCTTTTCGTCTCTAATAATAATGGAACCAGCTTCCATCAGCCGATGCGTTCTTACCCGAATAATTTCTGTTTCGGGCATAACATAATTTTTCCTTAAAATATTCATTGCTTAAAGTCTATTTGTTGCTCCCTCTCGTGGGAACTTGTATATATAGCAGTTGGCTTGAGTAATCCAATTATTTGCTCAAGTACTTCCTGCCGTTCTTGATGACGATGCCACGATAGGAGGCATTGACACGCTGACCGGACAGGTTGTACATTGAGCGGCTCTCAATAGTAGAAGATTTGGAGACAGTTGTAATATTTATTTCTGTTGTTTCTTCGCCATCAATATTGAAATTCAATTTCGCAGGATATTGGCTTGAATGCTTCTCACTTTCCTGAATCCAACAGCGGAATCCCTTTACTGGGCATTGCTGGGCAGTGTGATACCATCCCCATCCGCAGCTCTTGCTGTTTGCGAGAATGTAGCTTCCTGTTGGGATGATTTTGTCGGTAATATTCAGATAAGTTCCGAAAAACTGAATCATGCTGGAGCCTGAATTCAAAGTTTTGTCTTCGACAATCCCATTGTTGGATGTCTTGATGGATTTATCGAGAACAACTCCTGGGGCGAAGAAGCATTCTCGGCCATCGATGAATTGTCCTTCCTTTGTTGGCTTTATGATGTAGAGCTTTCCTTCCTGGAGAACAATTTCGTTATCATCCATGTTCTCAATATCGACAGAAGTGAATTCTATTACTCCTTTGTGATAGTCGGAGAGGGTAGCAAGTTTTGGGTGATCACCAAAAGCATTTGTAAATTGTTGCTTGGTTAGCGATACGGGCAAAATGATGCTATTCCATTTGTTGTCCTCAAGGGTGCGCTGAAGCCAAAGTGTTTGTGTCTGCTTTGGTTTTACCTGGTCGTTTATTTGCTCAATGCTTCCATTCAACTCGTCGAGTAGTATGGCATATCGACCACAATAGGTCATCTGGAAGTTGTCGAATACTGTTCGATCGTAAGAGTTGTTGCTTCCCTCGACCTTGATTCCAAGTTCGATTTCTCCAGAAAACAGATTGTCTTCATTTTCATCGTTGTCCTCAATTCTGATGAGGACGGCATTATCTTTGTAATCGCCATTGTAGAGGGTGATACCTTCTCCAAGAACATTTCCTCCCTTTACTGAACTGCTCGTGTTGCTAAGGTCGTTCAGAAGAACCTTGAATTCTTGTTTTACAGTGCTTTCTTTATTGCCAACTTTCACCTTATTATAGCAGGTTGCATATAGATATGACTTGATGCTGCTTCTGTAATTGCCGTAAAAGAAGCCGTCGCAAGTAATTCGGTACCAACCTGGTTGTGTTACCTTGATCTTCTGACTAACTGTACCATTTTGATTTCCAGTAATATATGCGTGCCAATATTTTCCGTTATCAATTAAGTCGCCTGCTGTTTCTTGCTTATAGGTCAAGCCATTTTCGTTCCAATATTTCTTTGTAATAGCGTCAACACTTCGGGTAATTCCCTGGTCTTGAATAAAGAAAGTTGCATCTGCTGGATCTGTATATTTTGCCAGCATGTATTGAGCATTCAAACGATTCTTGAAATCCTTGCGAGTGATAATCTTCCACTGAGAATACTGGTCGTTGTTGTCTACACTCTCGGCAAAGGTGATTGGGTCGGCAGGTTTGTTGGGATTGACTTTCAGATAATATCCTTCGTGCGAAAGTGGATCTTTCTGATAGGACTTTATTCTGTAGATCTTGCTCCCTTTACTTGTCTCCTCTAAACTGAAATAGGAAACATATTCGTTGTTTCTAAGGTTTTTTGCTCGGTCGCCATAGATTCCTGGGCGTGTATTGCTGCCTTGCTTGGTTACCCATGAGAGATAGCTTCCCTGACTGGTAAGCACCCAGGTGGTATAGAATTGATAAAGTTGCCGATTTTTAGAGTCTTTAAGATCTGATTGGAAGGCAAGAAAAGGAACTCCCACCTTATTTACTGTAGCCTTGGTACCCCAATCACTTCCAACATTAAGATATTGCTTGGTTCCCAGATTGTAGAAATAAATCTGAGATTCATCGGTAAGGTCTTCTTCTTTTGAAGCTAAGACACTACTGATGTTATTTCCCGCCCAAATGTATTCTGATAATTGAGCGTTCACACTACTGCACACAAAAAACAGCAATGCGACCATTGCTTTCGTTCTATTCGACATTCGCTTTTTGGCTTAAGTTAATCTATTCGTTAATGTATTGCTTAAAACTGAATGCAAAGATACTGCTTTTTTGTTATATACAAGTATTTTGCAGTGAAAATTTGTTTTTTTTGCGAAAAAAATATTTCAAAATGAGAATTTTAAAAACTAGAAATAACGGACAAGTTGTATCTAGAAATGATGAATTATATTGTTGCTTATCGAGTAAATTGATAGTATATACTGATGTTATTATTTTGAGAACTAAATAATTGTAAGCTTTCCTAGTCTAATGCGTTTAGTTTTTTATGTGAAACATTTGGCCTGTTATAGGGAAAGGTGTATCTTTGCATTGTGAAATCGATTTTGAAATAGTACATTATTATATATGGAGCAAGAAAAACCAAATAAGAAATGGGGATGGCTGGACTTTCTTATCCTGCTAGTTGCCCTTTTGTGTAGTGGTGCCATAACTAAGAGGCTTGGATTGACAAATGAAATGTATGATTTCCTCGTTCAGATGGGAATTATGGTTGTTTTATTAATTGGTTTCTATCTACTGAAATATTTATTTATGGATAAAAAAGAGTAAATTGGTAAAGCTCTGAAATTATAGTCAAAATCCATAAATGATTAAATTTCAGAGCTTTAATGATTCGGGAAATTATATAATTTGAATTAGTTAAACATGCATTAAGTCACTCATTATAGCATCACTTATATAAATTCCCTCACGAGTAAAAGCAAGGTGATCGTCCTCGGATTTCAAATATCCTTGGGCGATGTATTTTTTACTTGCTTCAATCAGAAATTTGTAAAGATCTTCACCATATTCCTTTCTCATTTTAGCAAGATCTATCCCTTCTCTAGTTCGCAAGGCGGTTGTAATAAGATCGTCATAACGTGTATTTATGTCTAGAGTTTCTTCTTCATATACCTCTTTCGGAATAGATGTAAGCTCAGTCGAAAGCATTAACTCTATATATTTATTTACATCCGAGATATTCCAAAGGCGAGACACCTTGTTATATGAATGTGCGGCAGCTCCTATTCCGATGTAAGGCACCTCATGCCAGTAGCTGCTGTTGTGTCGGCTTCGGTATGGGGAAACCTTGGCATTGAAAGATGGATTCAGACGAGCAAAGTTGCTGATCTCGTAATGCTCGTAACCTGCTGATGAAAGCAAATCGATGAGCTTGTTGTACATAGCCAGACTCAGTTCGTCGTCAATTTCTTTCACTTTATTTGTTTCTAGCATACGATAAAGTGCTGTGCCTTCCTCATACATGAGGCTATAGGCAGAAATATGTTCTGGATTTAAAGACAATGCCATCCATAAATCTTCTTCCCATTCAAAGAGAGTTTGGTTAGGAAAGCCAAACATAAGGTCGATGCTGATATTGTGAATGCCTGCAGAGCGTAATCGCTGAACGGCAAGAATAACTTCTTCTGATGTATGGCGACGATGAAGAAACTTCAATCTCTCGTCGTTGAAGGTTTGTGCACCCATTGAAACTCTATTTACTCCAAGAGAAGCGGCGAACTGGGCAAATTCCAAAGTAACGTCGTCAGGGTTGCATTCGAGAGTGATTTCACAATCAGAGGATGAATTTGCAACAAAGGTGTTTGGATATACTTTGTGGATAGTATTGAATATTTTTTGAAGATTCTCCTTCGAAAGTTGAGATGGCGTTCCTCCACCTAGATATATTGTCTGTATCTCTTGGTTAATAGACTTGATTTCAATTTCCCTGCAAACAGCTTCCACGTATTTATCTTGTAAATCAGTTAAGGTAGTGCTATAAAAACCACAATAAATACAGCGGCTAGCACAGAAGGGAATATGTATGTAGAGACCTGCCATTTTCTTTCTTATATATATAAATAAGGTGTTATTAAATCTGTGTACCCACACAATTTTGGGTGGGGATTAATTTACTGCAAAAGTACTAAAAATATTAAATAACTCTTGGAAGTTATTCGTTTTTTATCTATCTTTAAGGTCAGTAATCTAATATTGATAAATAACTTAAATCTATAGCGTTATGAGAGTATATCAGACAAATGAGATTAAAAACATCGCGCTTGTTGGCGCTTCGGGTAGCGGCAAGACCACACTTGCCGAGAGTATGTTGTTTGAAGCAGGTATTATTAAACGCCGTGGTTCAATAGAAGCGAAAAATACCGTAAGTGATTACTTTCCAGTTGAGTTGGAATATGGCTACTCTGTATTCCCAACTGTTTTTCATGTAGAGTGGAACAATAAGAAACTTAATATAATCGATTGCCCTGGATCGGATGATTTCGTGGGTGGTGCTATCACATCCCTGAATGTAACTGATGAGGCTGTTATTCTTATTAACGGTCAGTATGGTCCTGAGGTGGGTACTCAGAATAACTTCCGATATACTGAGAAGTTGAAAAAACCTGTTATCTTTCTCATTAATCAGTTAGATTCAGAGAAGTGTGACTTCGATAACATCATCACCCAGATGAAGGAGATCTATGGTGATAAGTGTGTTCAGATTCAGTATCCTGTTCAGACAGGTCCTGATTTCCACGAGATTATTGATGTGCTCATCATGAAGAAACTCTCTTGGGGACCAGATGGTGGTGCGCCAAAGCGTGAGGAAATTCCTGCTGAGGAGATGGACAAGGCTTTGGAGTTACATAAGGCTCTCGTTGAGGCTGCTGCCGAAAACGATGATACATTAATGGAGAAATTCTTTGAAACCGAAACTTTAAGCGAGGATGAAATGCGTGAAGGCATCCGTAAGGGATTGGTGACACGTTCTATTTTCCCAGTATTCTGTGTGGATGCTCATAAGGACATGGGCGTTCAGCGTCTGATGGAATTCTTGGGAAATGTTGTTCCTTTCGTGAGCGAGATGCCTAAATTGCATAATACTCGAGGTGAGGAAGTTACTCCAGACAGCAATGGTCCTGAGAGTCTTTACTTCTTTAAGACGGGTATGGAGCCACATATCGGAGAGGTTAGTTATTTTAAGGTGATGAGCGGTAGCGTGAAGCCTGGTGATGACCTTACCAATGAAGATCGTGGTAGTAAGGAGCGTATTGGACAGATTTATGTTTGTGCTGGTTCAAACCGTATTGCTGTAGATGAACTTCATGCTGGTGATATCGGCTGTACTGTGAAGCTGAAGGATGTAAAGACTGGCAACACACTTGTAGGAAAGGATTGCGACTGGAAGTTTAATTTCATTAAATATCCAAATTCAAAATATTCCCGTGCTATCAGTGCGGTTAATCCTCAGGAAACAGAAAAACTGATGGCTGCTGTTTTGAAGATGCGCCAGGAGGATCCGACATGGGTGTTTGAAAACTCAAAAGAGTTACGACAGACAATTATTCATGGTCAGGGTGAGTTCCATTTGCGTACATTGAAATGGCGTCTTGAGAATAATGAAAAACTCAAGGTTGAATACTCTGAACCTCGAATCCCTTATCGTGAGACTATTACTAAGAAGGCTAAGGCTGACTATCGCCATAAGAAACAGAGTGGTGGAGCAGGACAGTTTGGCGAGGTTCATCTGATAGTGGAACCTTATGCAGAGGGTATGCCTGATCCTACAACCTATAACTTCGGTGGACAGGAGTTTAAGGTTACCTTTAAAGGTAAGGAAGAACGTGATATGCCTTGGGGTGGAAAGCTTGTGTTCATTAACTCTGTTGTGGGTGGAGCTATCGACCAGCGCTTTATGCCTGCAATTCTTCAGGGTGTAATGGAGTGTATGGAACGCGGACCACTGACTGGTAGTTATGCCCGTGATGTTAGAGTTGTAGTTTATGATGGTAAGATGCATCCGGTGGATAGCAACGAATTGTCATTTAAACTTGCTGCCCGCCATGCATTCAGTGATGCCTTCAGGCAGGCTGGTCCAAAGATTCTCGAGCCTATTTATGATTTAGAGGTATATGTACCTGAAGATCTTGTAGGAGATGTGATGAGTGATCTCCAGGGCCGTAGAGCATTGATAATGGGCATGGACAGCGAAGCAGGCTATCAGAAGCTTCAGGCTAAGATACCTTTGAAGGAATTGGCAAACTATAGCATAAGCTTGAGCTCACTCACAGGTGGTAGAGCTTCGTTTACAACCAAGTTTGCTAGTTATGAATTAGTACCAAATGAAATACAGAGTAAGCTGATTGCTGATCATGAAGCTGAAATGAAAGAGGAAGAATAGAATACTTGAGGCAGACAACTCGTAGAGAGTTGTCTGCTTTCTTTATATGATAGTTGCTTATATGAAACTAAATTAATGATTAAGGGTTAATTTCAGATAATACCTATGAAAATATTAACTTAAAGTTGTTAATCATTTAAGAATTTCTTTATCTTTGCCCACATGAAGAAAACAACTATTTGGACAATAGCAATCATCATGGGGCTTTCGTTCCTTGCTTTGCTTACCCTGCAGTTACAATACATCAGGGAAATGGCAGAGATGAAGAAGGAACAGTTCGACGAATCAGTCAACAGAGCACTCTATCAGGCTTCCCGTAAACTGGAAGTAAATGAAACTCATCGCTATTTGGAAAAGGATGTTAACGAAATAGAAAGAAAGGCTATTAAGGTTGACTCTATGGGTACACGAAGCGGACAACCTAATGATGGCACAATTCAGCATTCAACACAATATTCGGTTACAGGAAAAGATGGTACCGTTTATTCCTCTTTCGAGTTAAAGACTATTGCCAATAAGCCTTCTTCGGTGCCAAAGGCAATGCTTTTGAAGAGTGACAAGAACTCTATAGAGGAGACACAGAAATCTCTTCAGGAAATAGTAAAGAATAGATATCTATATCAGCGAACTTTGTTGGATGAGGTGGTTTATTCTATTCTGTATTCTGCATCGGATAAGCCTTTGAAAGAGCGTATTAACTTTAAAATGCTCGACCAGGACTTGAAGGCAGAGATGATGAACAATGGAATTGATATTCCTTTCCATTTTACAGTAAGCACTCAGGATGGAAGAGAGGTTTATCGTTGTCCTGACTATACAGATGAAGGAGAAGGATATTCTTATCAGCAGGTACTTTTCCGCAATGATGCCCCTGGTAAGATGGGTGTGATCAAGGTTCATTTTCCTGATATGAGTGGCTATATCTTCTCGTCGGTTAGATTTATGATACCTAGTATTATCTTTACGCTGGTATTGCTGATAACATTCGTTTTCACTATTGTTGTGATATTCCGTCAGAAGCGTTACTCGGAGATTAAGAACGACTTCATTAATAATATGACTCATGAGTTGAAAACACCTATCGCAAGTATCTCGCTTGCTGCTCAGATGCTTAATGATCCATCGGTAGGCAAGAGTGAGCATATGATGAAACATCTTGGAGGTGTGATTAATGACGAGAGCAAACGATTGAGATTTCTCGTAGAGAAGGTACTTCAGATGAGTATGTATGATCGGAAAAAAGCTGTGCTGAAGAAGCGTAAGCTTGATCTCAATGAGATGGTGGAAACAATTGGTAATAGTTTCACATTGAGAGTTGAGCATACTGGTGGAAAAGTTTATACTGAAATAGAAGCAATAGATTCAACAATCTATGTTGATGAAATGCATTTCCAAAATGTTATTTTTAATCTTTTGGATAACGCAGTCAAGTATAAGAAGCCGGAGCAGCCTTTGGATGTTTATTTGAGAACATGGAATGAAGGCAAGAATGTTTGCTTGAGTGTTAGAGATACTGGACTTGGAATTAAAAAGGATGATCTGAAGAAGATTTTTGAAAAATTCTACAGAGTTCATACTGGTAATAAACATGATGTTAAAGGCTTCGGATTAGGACTTGCCTATGTGAAGAAAATGGTAGATCTGCATGATGGAGACATTAAGGTGGATAGTGAGTATGGAAAGGGTACAACCTTTACTATCAAACTGCCATTCCTGGATGATTAAGCATCATAAATAAAGGGAGATTATATTAATAATTAGATAATTAAAAAATTAAAATAAAAAAAATTATGGAAGAAAATCTGAAAATTCTGTTGTGCGAAGACGATGAGAATCTTGGAATGTTGCTTCGCGAGTATTTACAGGCAAAGGGATATTCTGCTACACTCTGCCCAGACGGAGAAGTAGGATACAAGGAGTTTATGAAGGATAAGTTTGATATTTGTGTGCTCGACGTGATGATGCCTAAAAAGGATGGCTTTACATTGGCACAGGAAATTCGTCAGGCTAATGCCGAAATTCCTATCATCTTCCTAACAGCAAAAACATTGAAGGAAGATATCCTTGAAGGTTTTAAGATTGGTGCTGATGACTATATCACAAAGCCATTCTCAATGGAAGAACTTGTATTCCGTATTGAGGCAATCCTTCGTCGAGTTCGTGGAAAGAAGAATAAGGAATCTACTCTTTATCAGATTGGCCGCTTCCAGTTTGACACACAGAAGCAGTTACTTACATTTGACAATGATCCAGAGCAGACAACAAAGCTTACTACTAAGGAGAATGAACTTCTTGCCTTGCTTTGCTCTCATGCAAACGAAATCCTTCAGCGTGATTTCGCTTTGAAGACCATTTGGATTGATGACAATTACTTCAATGCTCGTTCAATGGATGTTTATATCACTAAGTTGCGTAAACATTTGAAGGATGATGATCAGATTGAAATTATCAACATCCACGGCAAGGGTTATAAACTCATCGTTCCTGAGGAGGAGTAATCCATCTGGCAATCCCCCCGAATAGGGGAGAGTGCTTATGAGGTATGTTTGATACCATATATATATCCTATTATTCCTACAATGATGAAAGTCAATCCTAGGAGTAATAGGATATTTGTTGTAATACCGGTAATGAAATCAAAGGCTAGGAGTATGACTCCTAAAACAACGAAGGCAATGCCTGTAGTCGAGGTGATATGCTTCTTTACGGGAGCAGTATTAATCTTATGGAGTTTGAGTTTTGCCATATTATAAAATATTTATTGCCACAAAGTTACAAAAATATTTGGTCAATCAAGAAAAAAATCGTACTTTTGCACCGCGTTTCGTGGAATTGGCTAAAACTGAGGCCTCGGACGCATAACAAAATTATTAATAACAATTATTTTAAGTAGTATGAATCAATACGAAACCGTTTTCATTTTGACTCCCGTTTTGTCTGATGAACAGATGAAGGAAACGGTCGCTAAATTCAA